>NZ_JBVJIA010000045.1:0-57965 GCF_055586505.1 Streptosporangium sp. NPDC050148
TCGCTCTTGAGCAGCGGCACCGACTGGCGCTGCATGTTCGAGCCCATGAGCGCGCGGTTGGCGTCGTCGTGCTCCAGGAACGGGATCATCGCGGTGGCGACCGACACCATCTGGCGCGGCGACACGTCGATGTAGTCGACCTCCGCGGCCCGGGCGATCTCGGTCTCACCGCCCTTGGTGCGCACCAGGACGCGGGCGTCGGCGAACGTGCCGTCGGCGTTGAGGACCGTGTTGGCCTGCGCCTTGACGTAGCGGTCCTCCTCGTCGGCGGTCAGGTAGTCGATCTGGTCGGTCACCTTGCCGTCGACGACCTTGCGGTAGGGGGTCTCCACGAAGCCGAAGGCGTTGATGCGGGCGTAGGAGGCCAGCGAGCCGATCAGGCCGATGTTCGGGCCTTCCGGGGTCTCGATCGGGCACATCCGGCCGTAGTGCGAGGGGTGCACGTCGCGGACCTCGAAGCCGGCCCGCTCGCGGGACAGGCCACCGGGGCCCAGGGCGTTCAGGCGCCTCTTCTGCGTCAGACCGGCCAGCGGGTTGATCTGGTCCATGAACTGCGACAGCTGCGAGGTGCCGAAGAACTCCTTCATGGACGCCACCACCGGGCGGATGTTGATCAGGGTCTGTGGCGTGATCGCCTCGACGTCCTGGGTCGTCATCCGCTCGCGGACCACACGCTCCATCCGGGCCAGGCCCAGGCGGATCTGGTTCTGGATCAGTTCACCGACGCTGCGCAGGCGGCGGTTGCCGAAGTGGTCGATGTCGTCGACCTCGACGATCACTTCGCCACCGGCGCCCGGCATCGACTCCTCGCCCGCGTGAAGGCGCACGATGTACTCGATGGCGGCGACGATGTCGTCCTCGGTCAGGGTGCCCTGGGTGATCTCGGCGTCCACCCCGAGCTTCTTGTTGATCTTGTATCGGCCGACCTTGGCGAGGTCGTAGCGCTTGGAGTTGAAGTACAGGTTCTCCAGCAGCGTCTGCGCCGACTCCTTGGTCGGCGGCTCGCCCGGGCGCAGCTTGCGATAGATGTCGAGCAGCGCGTCGTCCTGGCCGGCCGTGTGGTCCTTCTCCAGGGTCGCGCGCATGGACTCGTACCGGCCGAAGCGTTCCAGGATCTGCTCGCCGGTCCAGCCGAGGGCCTTGAGCAGCACCGTGACGGGCTGCTTGCGCTTACGGTCGATGCGCACACCGACGCTGTCGCGCTTGTCGATCTCGAACTCCAGCCAGGCACCCCGCGACGGGATGACCTTGCAGCCGTACAGGTCCTTGTCGGAGGTCTTGTCGGCACTGCGCTCGAAGTAGACACCGGGCGAGCGGACCAGCTGGGAGACCACCACGCGCTCGGTGCCGTTGACGATGAACGTGCCCTTCGGCGTCATGAGCGGGAAGTCGCCCATGAACACGGTCTGGCTCTTGATCTCACCGGTGGTGTTGTTGATGAACTCCGCCGTGACGAACATCGGGGCGGAGTAGGTCATGTCCTTGTCCCTGCACTCCTCGACGGAGTGCTTGGAGGGCTCGAACCGGTGATCGCGGAACGACAGGGACATGGTTCCGGAGAAGTCCTCGATGGGACTGATCTCCTCGAAGACCTCCTCCAGGCCCGACTGGGCCGGGACGTCCCTGCGCCCGGCCTGGCGGGCCGCCTCGACCCGGGCCTTCCACCGCTCGTTCCCGATGAGCCAGTCGAAGAACTCGGTCTGCGGGGCGAGAAGGTCGGGAACCTCGAGAGGCTCCTGGATGCGGGCGAAAGAGACACGATGAGGACCTGCGGGTACGGCGGAGGCATTGCGCGAGACTGCCAACAGCTGTCCTTCCGGAAGGGCACGGATGGAATCGAACTGCGCGCACGCCAAACGCCCCGGCAGAATCCGGGGCGTGGAGAGACAGCGCGAGGGAGCAGCATAACCCAAATGAGAAACGAATGTCTACACTTAGTATGAGCGTCAACCTCGGTGCCACGATCAGGATTGCACAGCCGCGTGAACTCGTCAACTTCACCGGTCGCGGCACACCGGCCCGCGTCGGCGTACGACCCGATCCCGTCCGCCGCGACCGGCGCTCTCCCGGAGGGGGCACGGGCCGCGGCGCCGGCCTCCGGTCCTCGACACCGTCCTTCCCGGTGGGGAGCGGCGGCGAACCACGGGGGGGGCGGGACCGGCGGCGACGTCACCCCGGTGAACCGTCGCCACGAAGCGGCCCGTGCGGTGAGCGTCCTCAGAGGTCGTGCTCGGCCAGGAACTTCTCGATCAGCTCCTGCCACTCGGCGGGACGCTCGGCCATCACCACGTGCCCCGCGTCCACCTCGGCGTAGCGCGCCCCGGGGATCCGGTCCGCCAGGTAGCGGGAGTTGGCCGGGGCGACCAGGAAGTCGCGGGTCGTCGCGATGACCAGTGTCGGTACCGTGATCGCGGCCAGGTCCCCGCGGGTGTCGGCGGTCCGGCCCAGGGCCGCCTGCTCCACCACCCCGAGCGGCAGCCCGGCGGGGCCCAGGTCGAGCAGCTGGGCGAACTGCTCCTCGGGCAGCCCGTTGAGGAACTCGACGCTGAAGCCGTTCACCGTGCGCATCCTGGCGAAGCCCTCGGCGTCGCCGCGCTCCAGCAGGTGCTGCCAGAGTCCCAGGGAGAGCTCGATCTGGTTGTCGGCCTTGGCGAAGCCCGCCGTCAGCACGAGTCCCCGTACCCGTTCCGGGTGGCGGGTCGCGACCCGCACGGCGACGGTGGTGCCCAGGGAGAAGCCGATCACGGTGAAGGTCTCCACCCCGGCGCCGACCGCGGCGGACACCACCGCGTCGGCCAGCTCGTCCAGGGTGAAGCCCGAGGCGGCCCGGGGGGTGGCGCCCGACCCCGGGTAGTCGGAGCCGACGACGGTGTGCCCCTCGGCCAGGACCTGCGTCAGCGCGCCGTAGTTGTCCGCGACGCTGCCGCTCGCGCCGTGGGCGAGCAGGATGCCGGGGCCGGAGCCCACGACGGTGGTGGCGAGTTCAGGAATCTGTGTCATGCCCACGAGGTTGGGGTCTCACATCGGTGTGAAGGTCAAGTTCTCCCGGGAGGAACCGCGATGTGGATCGGCGAGCTGTCCCGGCGGACGGGTGTGAGCACCCGTCTGCTGCGCTACTACGAGGAACAGGGTCTCCTGCACCCGGAGCGGGACGGCAACGGCTACCGCCGCTACGGCCCCGAGTCCGTCGAGCGGGTCGGGCGCATCCGCGAGCTCCTCGCCGCGGGCCTGCCCACCGAGACGATCCGCCGGTTCCTGCCCTGCGCCGAGAACGGGCCGGACCCCGTCTCCGGGTGCACCCGCTACATCGACATGCTGGACTCCCAGCGCTCCCGCCTCGCCCGGGAGATCGCCGAGCTCCAGCGCCGCCACGAGGCCCTGAGCGCCTACAGTGCCGCCCTGCGCTCGGACGGATGACCCCGGGCCTTTGCGCGGCCGGGAGAACCCCCGGGCGGGCGTGGTCGTGCCCGTCGCGCGACACGCCGATTGAGTCGCTTGACTTAATTAAGTGATGCGACTTAAATGCGGGGACCGTCGTCCCGGAGGAAGAGTGGTCGTGAGCGAGCCCAGCGCCGAGATCCCCGAGTACCCCTTCCGCAACCCCACCGCGCTGGAGCCGCCGCCGGAGTGGGCCGAGCTGCGGGAGGGCTGTCCGGTCGCGCCGATCCGGCTGGCCAGCGGTGACACCGCGCTGCTGCTGACGCGCTACCAGGACGTCAAGGAGATCCTGTCGGACCCGCGTTTCACCCGCCGGCTCGACGCCGAAGGGGCGGCGCGGGTGACGGCCAACGAGTCGGGCGGCGTGTTCGGCGGCGGAGGCGACGGCGGAGGCGACGGCGGCACCGCCATGACGGCCGACACGCACCGGGCGTGGCGGCAGCTGGTGGGCAGGGCGTTCACCGCCAAGCGGGTCACCGGGATGCGGCCCGGGATCCAGGCGATGACCGAGCGGCTGGTCGAGTCGATGATCGCCCAGGGCGAGCCGGCCGACCTGGTGGACGCGGTCGGTTTCCCGCTGCCGGTGTGGGTGATCTGCGACCTGCTCGGGGTGCCCGACTCCGACCGGGAGTCGTTCGCGTACTGGTCGGACACCATGCTCAGCCTGACCAGGTTCTCCCAGGAGGAGATCGACGCCGCCCAGGGCGAGTTCGACGCCTACCTGCTGGCGCACGTCACGGCCAAGCGGGCCGAGCCGGGTGAGGACCTGCTCAGCGAGCTGGCCTCGCTGGTGGAGGGGCTGGACGGGCGGCTGACCGAGCAGTTGCTGATCATGACGGCCAAGGGGCTGCTGGTGGCCGGTCACGAGACCACCGCCAACATGATCGGCAAGATGGTGTCGATGCTGCTGGCCGACCGCTCCCGCTGGGAGGCGCTGCTGGCCGACCGCGCATTGGTCCGCCCGGCGGTGGAGGAGGTGCTGCGCTTCGACGCCAACCCCGGCTTCGGCATGCCGCGCTACCTCACCGAGGAGGTCGAGGTGGCGCACCGGACGCTGCCGGCGGGCACCACGGTCGTGTGCAGCATGGCCTCGGCCAACCGGGACGAGCGGCAGTTCGAGGGGGCCGGCGAGATGCGGCTGGACCGCTCGCCCAACCCGCACGTGGCCTTCGGCGCCGGCCCGCACTCCTGCCTGGGGCAGGCGCTGGCCCGTACCGAGCTGCAGGTCGTGCTCGACGTGCTGCTGGAGCGGCTGCCCACGCTGGAGCTGGCCGTCCCGGTCCCGGAACTCAGGCGCCGCGAGGGTCTCGTGGTCGGCGGGCTGGAGCAGGTCCCGGTCCGATGGTGACCGTCCCGGGAAAGAGCACCCCGGAAGAGAACACCCCGGGAAGGACCGTCCTGGAAAGGACCGTACCGGGGAAGGCCGCGACCGGCAGGGTGGAGCGGGCCCAGGAGACCCGCGAGGCCATCCTGGACGTCGCCGAGCGGCTGTTCGCCGAGCGCGGGGTCGGCGAGGTCTCCAACCGGCAGATCGGCCAGGCCGCCGGGCAGGCGAACAACTTCGCCGTCGGCTACCACTTCGGGACCAGGGCCGACCTGGTACGGGCGATCGTGCGCCGCTACGCCGCCGACACCGAGGAGCGGCGGCTGCGCATGCTGGAGGAGATCGGCGACTCCGCCGACCTGCGCGCGTGGATCTCCTGCCTGGTACGCCCCGCCACCGACCACCTCGACGCGCTGGGCGTGCCCAGCAGGCGGGCCCGCTGCCTGGCCCAGGTCACCACCGTGCCCGCCCTGCGCCAGATCGTCACCGAGGAGTCCACGGCGACGCCGTCGATGCGGCGCACCCTGCAGGGCATGCTGCGGCTGCTGCCCGACCTGCCCGAGCAGGTGCACCGCGCGCGGGGCGACATGACCTACCTGCTCATCGCGCACACCCTGGCCGAGCGCGAGCGCGCCCTGCACGAGGGCGAGCCGACCGCCCACGCGAGCTGGGAGGCCGTCGCCGTCGGGCTCGTCGACGCCCTGACCGGTCTGTGGCAGGCCCCCGTCACCCCGTACCCCCTGTCCGGCGACGCCGGCCGGATCAACGGCCGGAGCCGGTCCGCCGACGGCGGCGGCCGGCCGCACGACTGAGGAGATCACCCATGGACATCACCGTCGACACCACCCTGTGCTGTGGCGCGGGACAGTGCGTGCTGCTGGCCCCCGACGTGTTCGACCAGGGCGACGACGACGGCATCGTCGTCCTGCTCGACCCGGCCCCGGCCGGGCCGCTGCACGCCGCCGTCCGCGAGGCGGCCGCCGTCTGCCCGACCGGCGCGATCTCCCTGCGGGAGCGGCCCTGACGGGGGCGCTCCGGGCGAGCGTCAGGCCGGGCGGAAGTCGTCCGAGCGGTCGGGCCGGGGCGCGCCCAGCGCGCGTCAGGCGGGGCGGAAGTCGTCCGCGTGGTCGAGGGCCCATCGCGAGAAGGGGCGCGGCGGGCGTCCGGTGACCTGCTGGAAGGTGGTGGTGGGCGGGAGCGCGCCGGGTCCGTCGACCGCCGCGGCCAGCAGCTCGATCAGCCAGTCGGCCGTCTCCGGCGGGCAGCCGTCCCGCAGCCACTGCTCGCGCCCCTGTTCCGGCGTCAGCTCCTCGAAGCGGATCTCCTGCCCGATCGCCCTCGCGATCGCCTTCACCTGCTCGGCCTGCGTGACCCTCTCCGGGCCGGTGATCGTGTACGCGGCGCCGACGTGGGAGTCCTCCAGCAGGGCCGCGACCGCCACCTCGGCGACGTCGGCCTCGTGGACCAGCGGGTATCCGGAGGTGGCGTAGGGCTCACGCACCACCCGCTTGGTGCGGATCCGCTCGGCCCAGCCCAGGGCGTTCACCGCGAGCAGCCCGGGCCGCACGTGGGTCCACTCGGCGTCGGTGGCCTCCACCATCAGCTCCAGCCCCCGGTGGGCCTGCCGTTCCTCGGCGAGGTGGCGCCGGAGCGCGCCGATGCCCGGGTCGCCGGGCTCGTCCCCGGGGGCGAACCCGGCGGCCGCGGCGGAGTGCACCACGAACCTGCGCGCGCCCGCCTCCACCGCCCGCTCGACGAACCCGGCCCCGGGCTCGGAGGTGACGTAGGCGAAGGGGAACAGGTGGACGCGTTCGACGCCGTCCAGCGCGTCGCCCCAGGTCGTGGGCCGCTCGAAGTCCCCGTACACCACCTCGGCCCGGTCCGGGAGGCGCGCGGCCCGCGGATCGCGGGTCATGGCCCGCACCTTCCGGCCCGCCGCCACCAGCCGGTCCACCACGTGGCGGCCGACGTTGCCGGTCGCGCCCGTCACGAGAATCGTCATGCGCTCTCCTTCGATCGCCCGGCGGACCACGCACCGGGCCGTCGCCGCACCCCGGCCTCGTCGCGGGGGCGGTCGTCGCCGGGATGCTAGGTGAGCGGCCGAAGGGCCGCATATGGACCGCTCCACGTACGACCCCTCAGGGGGCCAGGACGGCGCGGCAGGCCCGCAGGACGAGGGCGTCGACCGCGGGGGGAGGCGCCTTCCCGGCGGCGAGGTGGCGGCGTACGGCGCCGTAGGGGACGTCGACCAGGGCGAACAGCAGCCGCTCCCGCTCGGAGGGGTCGCCGGCGGCGGCCGTCAGCGCGCTCGCCGTCCTCGCGTCGAGGGCGGCCAGTTCCTCCCCGAGCTCGGCGGGCCAGCGCGCGACCAGGTCGGCCGGGCGGTGGAGCAGGAGCACGCGGGCCTCGGCGAGGTGCTCGCGGCACCAGCGGGGCGTGTGGACCGCCGCGCGCTCCAGGTCCCGCGCGGCCAGGGCGTCGAGGAAGCCCTCCTGGAAGCGGTGGACGCAGCGGATCCAGAGCCTGGCCAGCAGCAGGTCGCGGGAGGGGAAACGGTGGTAGATCGAGCCGGCCGGCGCTCCCAGGCGCGCCGCGATCGCCGCCACGGTGGCCCCCGCCACCCCCTCCAGTGCCACGGTCTCCAGCGCGGCGTCGAGGATCCGCTCCTCGGTGAATCTGGCCGGTCTTCCCACGACCACCCTCCCATGATATTAGTGAACACGTTCTAGAATATAACCACTAAAATGGAGGCGCCATGTCCCCGCTGGTCAAGGATCTCTATCGCGCCCTGCGGGAGCGCGACGTCGACGCCCTCGCCCGGCTGCTGCACCCCGACTTCGAGGGCCACGTCGCCCCGGGCATGCCGTGCGGCGTGGGCGGCATGCACCACGGCTCCCGATCGATGATCTTCGAGGTGTGGGGGGAGGTGGCCCGCGTCTACGACACCGCCCCGTACGAGGAGGACTACCGGGAGGCCGCGGGCGGCGACGTCCTCGTCACCGGCCACTACCGGGGGACGGCCGTCGCCACCGGCCGCTCCTACGAGGCCGAGTTCGCCCACCTGTGGCGGGTCGACGACGGCAGGCTCGTCTCGCTGCACCAGTACACCGACACCGCCAGGTGGCACGAGGCCCTGCTGCCGACCTGAGGGAGCGCCGCCCGGCGCGGCCGACGCGACCGCGAGGACGGGTCCCGCCCGGCCGCGGCCGCACGGCCGCCGCAGTAGGCTGGGCGGCGTGCGCCCAGGGCGCCACCGGTCCGCGGAAAGGGTCACCACCCACCTGACGCTCGTCGAACACCCCGGCCTCACCTCTTTTCCAGCCTGATCGTGCGGACGCCAGGCCAGACGGAAAGGAGGCTTCCATGCCCGTCCATCACCTGCCCGACGCCCCCCGTCTCGACCGGCTCCGCAAGCAGGCCAAGAGACTCCTGCGGCGGATGAGAGCACAGGTCCCCGAGGCGCTGGAGCTCGTCACCGAGTTCCATCCCCGCCCGCCGCAGACGCCCAGGCTGTCCGACGCTTACCTCGTCACCGCGCGCATGTACGGCTTCGCGAGCTGGCCCCGGCTGAAGGAGCACATCGGCACCGTCGAGCGGTACTCCCGCTCACCGCACCGGGTCGCGCCGAGCGGGCAGCTGCCTGAGGAGTTCCTGCGGCTCGCCTGCCTCACCTACGGCGCGGACCACCCGGACCGGGCCGCGCGGGCCGATCTGCTGCTGGCCCGGCATCCGGAGCTGTCCGTCGCGAACGTCTTCACCATGGCGGCCACCGGCTCGGCCGCCGCCCTGGCCGAAACGCTGGCCGCGAACCCGGGGGCGGCCCGCGCGCAGGGCGGCCCCTTCGGGTGGGAGCCGCTGCTGTACCTGGCCTACGCGCGTCTCGGCACGCCCGGCGAGTACGTGGAGGCGGCCCGGCTCCTGTTGCGACACGGCGCCGATCCGGACGCCGGATACCTGTGGGACGGGCTGACCTCGCCGTTCACCGCGCTCACCGGGGCGTTCGGCGGGGGAGAGGGCGAGCAGCCGCCCCATCCGCAGGGCCCGGCGCTGGCCAGGCTGCTGCTGGAGGCCGGAGCCGACCCCAACGACGCCCAGACCCTGTACGACCTCGGGCTCGGCGGCTCGTTCTCCGACGACACCGCCCACCTGGAGCTGCTGCTGGAGTTCGGCCTGGGCCGCGGCGAGGGCGGGCCGTGGCACGCCCGGCTGGGCCCGACGCTGCCGTCCCCGCGGCAGCTGCTGCGCGACGAGCTGGCCACCGCCGCGCTGCGGGGCGGCCCGCGCCGGGCCCGGCTGCTCCTGGCGCACGGCGCGGAGGTGGACGGCCTGGGCGGGCATCCGGCGTACGGCGGGCGCACGCCCTACGAGCTCGCCCTGCTGAACGGGCACACCGAGGTCGCGGAGATCCTCGCCGCGGCGGGCGCCTCGGCGGTGCTGGACGAGACGGAGGCGTTCGCCGCGGCCTGCATGCGCGCCGACGCCGACGCGGTGGCCGCGTTCGGCCCCCGGGCACCGGCACGGGCGATGGCACGGTTCCCCGAGCTGGTCAACCACGCGGCCGAGCGGCGCAGGCCCGCGGCGGTACGGTTGCTGGCCGGGCTCGGCTTCGACGTGAACCACCTGCGCCGTTCCACCCCGCTGCACGCGGCGGCCTGGAACGACGACGTCGAGACGGTCAGGACACTGGTCGAGCTGGGCGCCGACCCGGCGATCAGGGACACCGAGCACGGCTCGACCCCGCTCGAATGGGCCGAGCACGGCGGCCGGGACGACGTGGCGGCGTACCTGCGGGCCGCTTCCCGTCCTGGTCGGCCGGAGCCCCGCGGAGAGGTGGTTTGATCAAGCTACGATGAGCGCATGGCCCTGATCCATCGCGCCACGCTGCGGCCCACCAAGCTCGAACTCCTGGCCACCTGGCTGCCCGGCCGCGACTGGTACGGCGGGCCGGCCGGTGAGGTGGAGCGGGTGGCGGGCTTCCGTTTCGACGACCCCGCAGGCGAGGTCGGGATCGAGACGCTGCTGGTCCGGACCGGCGACGGGCCGGTGCACCAGGTGCCGCTCACCTACCGCGAGGCCCCCCTGGCCGGTGGTGAGCGGTGGCTGCTGGGCACCGTCGAGCATTCGGTGCTGGGCAGGCGCTGGATCCACGACGGGACCGGCGACCCGGTGTACGCCGCGGCGCTGGCGAGCGCGATCCTCGCGAACACCGGCCAGGCCGAGGAGTTCATGCAGGTCGGCGACCGCCTCGAACCCCGCGGGCTCAGCATGGACATCGTCGGCGACACGACCGGGGGCACGGGGGCGCCCGCCGTGGGCGCGATCCGCCGCGTCGTCGAGGACGACCCGACGCTGATCGTGACCGACACCCTCGAGCTGGCCGTCCTGCGCCGTCTCGACGGCGGCACCGCGCTCACCGGCGCCGTACTGACCGGCACCTGGCCAGGCCGGGCGGCACCGGCGCCGCTGGCGTCGGCGGCGCCCCGCCACGGGTCGTGAACGCCCGCCGTGCCCGCGGACGGACGCTGAGGACACCGGGACCGCCCGCACCGGCCCGCATCGGCACAGGCGACGCGGCACCGCGGCGAGGGCCATGACTAAGGTGTTCTCGTGCCTGCCACGCTGAACACCAAGAAGACCCGCTCCGCGCTGCGCACGTCGGCGCGCATCTCCCTGGAGATGCTCCTCGTCGTGCTGATGGCCACGGTGGTCATATGGATCCTGGGCCAGATGTGGTCCATCATCTGGCCGCTCGTGATCGCCCTGCTGCTCACCACGCTGACCTGGCCGGTGACCCGCTTCCTGCGCCGGCGCGGCTGGCACCCCACCCTGGCCGCCTCGGTCGTTACCCTGCTCTTCCTGCTGGTCGCCGCAGGCATCGTGGTGCTGATCGCCGTCCCGGTGGCCTCCCAGTCCGGTGAGCTGGTCACCGGCGTGGGCAACGGCATCCAGCGCCTGCGCGACTGGGCCGCCGGGCCGCCGTTCAACTTCGGCGACAACCAGGTCAGCAACGTGTTCGACACCGCGGTCGCGCGCATCCAGTCCAGCGTGGGCAGCATCGTCTCCGCCACCCTCAGCGGGGTGGGCACCGTGGTCAGCGGCCTGGTCACGACCGTCCTGGCGCTCTTCCTGATGTTCTTCTTCCTCAAGGACGGCCCGCGGTTCCTGCCCTGGCTGGCCCTCCAGCTCCCCGGCCGCCTCGCCAGGGACGTGCCGGCCGTGGCCAAGCTCGGCTGGACCACCCTCGGCTCGTTCGTCCTCTCCCAGGCGTTCGTGGGCCTGCTCGACGCCGTCTTCATCGGTATCGGCCTGTGGATCGTGGGGGTGCCGCTGGTCCTTCCCCTGGCCGTCCTGACCTTCGTCGCGGCGTTCGTCCCCATCATCGGGGCCCTGTTCGCCGGCTTCGTCGCGGTCCTCATCGCGCTGGTGTCCAACGGCCTGACGGACGCGCTGATCGTGCTCGCCATCATCGTCGCCGTGCAGCAGCTGGAGGGGAACGTGTTCCAGCCCATGGTGCAGAGCCGCGGCCTGGGCCTGCACGCGGCGGTGATCCTGCTGGCCGTGACGCTGGGCGGCAGCCTGGCGGGCATCGTGGGCAGCCTGCTCGCCGTACCGGTCGCCGCCCTGATCGCGGTGGTGTGGCATTACCTGCGCGAACAGCTCAGCGACCCGATCCCGGAGCCGGGACCGGAGACCGCCGAACCGGGCCCCGCCGAACCGGGCCCCGGCACGGCCGCCCCCGCGCCGAAGCCCACCTGACGCACGGTCCGGGCCACGCGCTCTTTCCCCGCCGTACCCGGGACCGGGTCAGGGGTCCGTGGCCCGGCGGGCGCGCAGGGCGCGGAGCTTGTGGCGGTTGCCGCAGCGCTCCATCGCGCACCAGCGCCGGGCGCCGGGACGGGACGAGTCGACGAACACCAGGGGGCAGTCGTCGCTCGCGCACTCGCGGAAGCGCCCGGAGAGCGGACCGGACAGCAGCTCGATCATCTCCCGCGCCAGCGTCGACAGCGCCTGCGCGGCCCGTACCGGAGCCGCCCACCCGGCGGTCGTGCCGTCGGCGGCGAGCTCGGGGACCAGCGGAGCCTCGGCCGCGGCCCGGTTGAGGGTCGCGACCGCCCCGGCGGGCAGGGGGCGGCTCGCCGCCCGGGCGTGCGCCGCGTCCCAGATCGCCCGGCGGAGGAGCGTGGCCGCGGCCAGGTCGTCGTCCGTCACGGGGACCGTCACGGTCGCGGCCGGGGACGAGCGGGCCAGCCATTCTGCGAGGTCGGCGGGCTCGTGGAGGGTCTCGAACACCGCGTACCTGCCCTCGCCGCCGGTGTGGGCGAAGTCCAGGCAGGCGGCGCCGGCGTCGAACCAGAACGATCCCCCCCTGGGGTCGTGCAGTACCCGTCCGGTCGTGCTCGCGCGCATGAACCCACCATAACCGGTGTCGTTCAGCGGAGGGCTCAGGGGTGTCGGCTGGGCCGGTCACCGGGACGCGCACGCCGTGACCGTGGCCGGTGACGACGGCACCGGTTCTCCCCTCGTACGGCGGGACGCGCGCCGTGACCGTGGCCGGCGACGACGGCCGGGTCACGTCGGGTCATCGCTCCCGGGTCCGGTAGGCGTCCCGGCTGGCCTCGATGTGCGGGACGTGCTCGATGGCCCATCCGGCGAGGGCCAGCGCGGGGGAGATGAGGCTCTTGCCGGTGGGCGTCAGCGCGTACTCGACCCGTGGCGGGACCTCGGCGTGCACCGTCCGGGAGACCAGGCCGTCGCGTTCGAGGTTCCGCAGCGTGAGGGTCAGCATGCGCTGGGAGATCCCGGCGACCTGCCGGTGCAGGTCGGTGAAGCGCAGGCTTCCCTCATCGAGGGTCGCCACGACCAGCAACGTCCACTTGTTGCAGATGCGGTCGAGGACGGCGCGGATCGTCCGCCCTCCGTCGCCCCGGATCATGCAGGTGTGCTCGTACTCCGACATGACAGTCCTCTGTGCGTAAGGCACATGGATGTGCCTTTTGTATGGCTTTCAATAGTGACGCATCATGGGGCTCCTTACGAGTGGTAACCATCGTGGCCCGCGCCACGTCCCAGCCTCCGAGGTGTCCTTCATGCAGCTCTCCTACTGGATCGTCGCGGCACTCCTGGCCGGCCTCTACCTCTACGCCGGGGGCAAGAAGATCGTCCAGAGCCGGGAGCGGCTGCGGCCGATGATGGGCTGGGTCGACGACCTTCCCATGCCGCTCGTCCGCGTGGTCGGCGTCCTGGAGGTCCTGGGCGCGGCCGGTCTGATCCTGCCGCCGCTGACCGCGATCGCGCCCCGGCTCGCCGTCGCCGCGGCGATCGGCCTCGTCCTGGTCCAGGTGGGCGGTATCGCGGTCCACCTCAGGCGCGGCGAGGCCCGGCTGATCGGGTTCAACGTCGTCCTCCTGGTCGCCGCCGCGGCGGTGGCCTGGCTCGGCACCGCCTGACCGTGAACCGTCCGGCTTCCGACCGCCCACGCGTCCGGCCGGGGCCGTCACTGCCGGGCCAGCATCGCCCGCACCCCCGGTCCCACCGCAGCGTGGAAGGCCTCGTCCAGTTCGGCCGGGGTGGCGGTGATCTCCTCGTCCACCCAGCGCGCCAGCAGGGCCATGAACGCCCCGACGACGCAGGTCACCGTCAGCTCCAGCGACGTCGAGGCCCGCGCGCCCCGGGCGAGCAGTTCGTCGCGGACGAGGTCGCGCAGCACCTGCTCGCCGTGGGCCGTCACCGCCCGGCCGCTGCGCCGCCCGAGCAGCGCCCGCACCAGCCTGCGCCGCTCGAGCACGTGCTCGAACATCGCCCGGCTGAAGGCGAACGGCGGGCCGTCGGCGCTGATCGCCGGTCGCAGGAAGGCCATCTCCGACAGGTTGGCGAACAACACGGCCTGCTTGCCGTCGAAGTGCGCGTAGAAGGTGGAGCGGCCCACGTCGGCACGGTCGATGACGTCGGTGACGGTCACCGCCTCGTACCCCTTCTCCAGGATGAGTTCCACCAGCGCGCGCTGGATCGCCTGCCGGGTACGCCGCACCCGCCTGTCGGGGTTTCCGGGCACTTCACCGCTCCCTGTTCGGTACCGCACGGAGGGGCCGAAGTGATCGTTGACCCCGCCGGTCCAGTGAACACACCATACATAACGGAACAGGTCGTTCGAGAGGAGAGGTTCATGGGACTGGGCAGACTGCTGCACGAGCACGCCGAGCACGCCGACGAGGGAGGGACGATCGACCACCCGCGTGCGTACGAGGTCATGGCGGAGGTCGGTTTCCTCGGGCGGCGGCGTGAGATCTACACCCGGCTGGCCGCGCTGTCCGAGGTCCGTCCGGGTGACCGGGTGCTCGACGTCGGCTGCGGAACCGGCTATCTGACCCGCATCCTGGCCCCCGTCGCCGGCCCGTCCGGGCAGGTGACGGGCGTCGACCTGTCGGCCCCCATGATCGAACGCGCTCGTCGTGACGCCCCGGGCAACTGCTCCTATCTGGTGGGCGAGGGACAGGCCCTGGACCTGCCCGACGCCTGCTTCGACGTGGTGGTCTCCAGCCTGGCCATCCACCACATCCCGGCCACCGAGCGCGGCGCGGCCGTACGGGAGATGTTCCGGGTGCTCCGGCCGGGCGGACGCCTGCTGATCGCCGAGTTCCGCCCGCCGTCCAACCGGCTGCTCTCCCACCTGCTCACGATGCTGACGGGCCCGGCGATGCGGCACGGCCTGCCGGGCCTGCTCGCCGACCAGATCCCGCGGGCCGGCTTCCACGTCGAGGACGAGGGCGACCTGCCGGTCATGGTCTCCTACGTCCGGGGCTCCCGGCCCGCGCCCTGACCTTCGCCGGACGGCAGGACGCGGGCGCGGCGGGCGTGATCGAGGGGGCGCGGCGAGACGACCCGGATCGAGATCGTCACGTGGTCGGCGCCGTCGCCGGACGCCGAGTGTAGGGTTCGACGGTACTCATCGAGGATGACGAGGACGTACCTTCACCATGCGGTTGCGGCCCATCGACCTGGCGCGCGAGCACGGCCTGTCCACGCAGGCGGTGCGCAACTACGAGGAGGCCGGGTTCCTCCCCCCGGCCGGACGCTCGCCGCACGGCTACCGCGTCTACGCTCCGCGCCACGCGGTGGCGCTGCGGGCGTTCCTGGCGCTGATCCCCGCGCACGGCCACGCGACCGCGGGGGCGATCATGCGGGCCGTGAACGACGGCGCGGTCGAGGAGGCGCTGCGGCTGATCGACGAGAGCCACGCGCAGCTGGCCGACGACCGGCGCACGCTGGAGGCGGTGGAAGGGGCGCTGCGCGACCTGGCGCCACCGCGTGAGCCGGAACCGGAACCGGAACCGGGGACGGGGACGGGGACGGGGGTGACGTTCATCGGGCCGCTGGCACGCAGGCTCGGCATCCGGCCGGCGACGTTGCGCAAGTGGGAACGGGCCGGGCTGATCACCCCGCGGCGCGACCCGCGGACCGGCTACCGCGTCTACACCTCCGCCGACGTACGCGACGTGCTCCTGGCCCACCAGCTGCGGCGCGGCGGGTACGGGCTGGAGCAGATCGCGCGGGTGCTGGAGCGGGTACGGGCGGCGGGCGGGCCGGAGCCGCTGCAGGCGACGCTGCGGGAGTGGCGCGACCGGCTGACGGGACGGGGCCTGGCGATGCTGGCGGCCGCGGCCGCGCTCGACGCCTGCCTGGGACCCCGTGACGGCTGACGGCGCGCTCCCGGCCGGTCCGGGCGGACCGGCCGGGAGGTCAGGGCTGCGGTCAAGGCGGGTGACGCCGCCGATCGGGTGGTCTTCCGAGCGTGCGTGCCCGCGGGACGGGCGCGCGCTCCTGAAGGTCGCCTGCGGGTGAAGGCGGTGGGTGACGCGGGCGTGGTCTCAGCCGGGGAGCAGGCCAATCGCCGCCTTGGCCTGGCGTACCTTCACGCCGGCCGACTCGCGGGCACGCTCGGCACCGGCCCGCAGGACCTTCCGGACGTGCCCCGGGTCCTCGGCCAGCCGCAGGTACCGCTCCCGGACGGGCGCGAGGGTGGCCACCACCGCGTCGGCGATCGCCTCCTTCAGCTCGCCGTACCGGTCGAACCGCCCGGCCAGCCGCCGCGGCTCGTCGCCGGTGCAGGCGGCCAGGACGGCGAGCAGGTTCGACACCCCCGGTTTGCGGTCCGGGTCGTAGCTCACCACGCCGTCGGTGTCGGTGACCGCGCGCATCACCTTGCGCCGCAGGACGTCCGGCTCGTCGAGCAGCCGCAGCGTCCCGGCCGCCGAGGGGGCCGACTTGCTCATCTTGTCGCCGGGTGAGGTCAGGTCCATGATGCGGGCCGCGACCGGCGGGTTGACCGCGCGGGGGACGGTGAAGGTGGGGCCGTAGCGGGTGTTGAACCGCTGGGCGATGTCGCGGGCCAGCTCCACGTGCTGGCTCTGGTCCTCGCCGACGGGCACCTCGTCGGTGTCGTACAGCAGGATGTCGGCGGCCATCAGGATCGGGTAGGTCAGCAGCGACATCCGGACCTGGCTCTGGCGGCCGGCCTTCTCCTTGAACTGGATCATCCGCTGGGCCTCGCCGTACCCGGTGGCGCACTCCAGCAGGTAGTGCAGCTCGGTGTGCTCGGGGACGTGCGACTGCACCAGGAACAGGCACGTGTCGGGGTCGGCGCCCGCGGCCAGCAGGACGGTGGCGAACTCCAGCGTCCGCCGCCGTACGTCGGCCGGGTCGTGTTCCAGGGTCAGGGCGTGCAGGTCGGAGATGAACACCACGGTGTCCGTGGTGGCCTGCCCGGCGACGATCGGTGCGATCGCGCCGATGTGGTTGCCCAGGTGCAGGTCGCCGGACGGGGTGAAGCCGGTGAGTCGTCGTGGCATGGGTGTGGCTCCCTCGGGATCGGGAGACCGCCCGGACGGGCCACCGAGGTACGAACACACGAAACGGCCGCCCGTATCGGGCGGCCGCGTCATCAGGTCACGCGAATGAACAATGCCGCCCCCTCAGGGGCGCCACCAGCAAAGGAACGAGTGGATCATCCGCACGTCGCGACGATACCACCCGGCGGCCGTCCGCAGGGCCCGGCGGCCGCGGCGGTCCCGGAGCGCGCGGTCGCCCGACCGGGGCGGATGTCAAGGCGTCCGGACCCGCGCCGGTCTCGTGCCACGATACAGAAATGATCTCTGTCGCCGATCCGCGTCTGGTCAGGGGCCTTCAGGAGAGGGCGGCCCGGGCCCTGCCCGCCGAGCACGTCGAGCGCCTGGGCGGATGGTGGCTGCGCCTGGCGCCCGGCTGCTCCTGGTGGGTGGGGACGGTGCTGCCGCACGGCGAGGCCGGGCCGGGAGGGCTGGAGGCCGGGGTGAAGGCGGCCGAGGACTTCTACGCCCGCCACGGCCTGGACACCCGCTTCCAGATCACCCCGGGGGCCTGCCCCGACGGCCTCGACGCGTTCCTGGCCGAGCGCGGCTACCAGCGCGGTGGCCGGGTGTCACTCCAGGCGGCCCCGGCCGCACGGGTGCTGGAGCGGACCAGGGAGCAGGCCCCGGCAGCGCGGGTGCCGGAACGGGCCCGGCAGCAGGCGCCGGCCGAGCCCCTGCGGGTGCGGGTGGACGGGCGTCCGACGGACGACTGGTTCGAGGGCCTGCGCGCCGTGCACGGTCACGACGGCGAGCGGGAGCTGCTCGGCCGGGTGGAGGCGCCGAGCGCGTACGCCTCGGTGATCGCCGGAACCGAGGTGGTCGCGGTGGGCCGGGCGGTCGCCGACGACGGCTGGGCGGGGGTGTTCGGGATGGCGACGCTCCCGCGGGCGCGGGGCAGGGGCGCGGCCCGCCGGGTGCTCGCCGCACTGGCCGCCTGGGCCCGCACCCGGGACGCGGATCGGATGTACCTGCAGGTGGAGTGCGGCAACGACGCGGCCGTGCGGCTGTACGCGCGGGCGGGCTTCGAGGAGGTGTGCGGCTACCACTACCGCGCGGCGAAGGCGCCCGCCGCCCGGTGAGGCACGGGGCGGGACGCCGGGAAGCGGGCGCGGCTCGTCAGGGGGTGGCGGGGGTCAGCTCCTCGAGCGGCGTGTAGGGCCGGTCCAGGCCGAAGGCGGACGGGCCGAAGCACGCCAGGGCCTCGGGGCTGCGCATGATGGCGGGGGTGGAGATGGCGTAGACGGTCAGGCGCTGGCCGTACGCCAGGGCCTCGGTGGTGACCGGCCTGCCGGTCTCGGTGTTCAGCGTGCAGATCAGGTCGGGGACGATCGCGGCGACCTGGCCGTCGTGCCCGTGCTCGCCCGCGCGGACCGCGACCAGGTGCTCGTTCTGGAAGGTGATGACGATCCGGTCACCGGGGTCGCCGGGGTCGCCGCTCGCGGCCAGGGTGACCTGGCCGCGGGCGAACCCGCCGACGGTGGTGCGGTCGACGTCGACGACCTTGCCGCGGAACAGGACGCGGCCGTGGGAGTAGAAGGTGCCGCGCAATGCGTCGGTCAGCGCGTCGAACGGGTCGCGGTGGCGCTCGCGGGCGGTGCGCAGCGCGGTGCCGATCTTCAGGGCCAGGCCCAGGGTGCCGGGCACCGCGGTCTCGCGCACGGTGGCGGCGCTCATGGGGTAGCTGGCGGTGTAGGCGGCGCCGCCCATCCGGATGGTCAGGCCGCGGGCCAGCCACTCCATCCGGTCGTTGTCGGCGGCCTCGATGACGGCGCTGTCGCCGTGGTCGGAGGCGATGCCCATCGGGGAGCCCGGCACTCCCGCCACGTTGAACGTGACCATCTGGATCTCGGGGAAGGCTCGGCCCATCCCGTCGGCGTCGACGACCGGCAGGTCCGCCGCCGCGGCCGCCACCAGCGGCATCATGCTGTTCAGGCCGCCGGCCTCGAGCGGCATGATCGCGTCCACGGCGCGGCCCAGGTGCCTTTCCAGGGCGCGCAGCGCGGCCACGCTGCCCTCGGGGGAGGGGAGTTTCTCGATGAAGACGGTGGGGGCTCCCATCATCGCCACCGCGACCACCAGGGCGTCGTCGCGCAACGTGTCGAGGTCGACGATCCGCACCTCGCGGCCCGCCCGCAGCTGCCGCTCGACGAGCAGCCGGCCGATGTAGGGGTCGCCGCCCCCGCCGGTGCCCAGCACGGCCGCGCCCTCGGCCAGATCGCCGAGATTCTCCGGGGTCAGGGTGAAACTCATCGCCTCGCGTCCTGTTCGTGTCCTCGTGCGGTGCCGGCCTCGGCGCCGGGTCCGTCTCCGGCGGGGCCGCCCGCGGAACGGTGTTCCAGGTCCAGGTCGCCCACCGCGCGGACCTGGACGCGTCTGCCGCCGGGCAGGTAGGCCACGTGCACCTCGGTGACGTCGACGATCCTGACGGTGCCGGGGGCGGCGCCCGCGGAGACGGCGATCCGTTCGGCCTCGGCGCGGGCGGCGGCGATGGCCTCCTCGCGGGCGCGGGGGCCGTCGACGGCGACGACCCGGTCGACGTCGCCGCCGATCTGGCCGATGGCGGCGCCGATGGCGTTGGCGACCGCGTGGTGCGGCGGCCGGTGCACGGTCAGGTCCCCGGGGAGCAGCTCGGGCATGAGCACGCCGCCGCCGCCGACCACGACGATCGGCAGCGGCGCGGCCGACACCCTCATCCGGTCGACCAGCTCGACGACCCGGCCGGCCATCCACTCCAGGCCGCTCCGGACCAGGCCGGGGTCCAGGTGCCGTACCAGGGAGGGGTCTCCGATCTCGGCCAGGCCGCCCGCGACGGCGAGGTCGGTGGCGGTGAGCACGTCGCCGCCGAACACCAGGGCCTGGCGGGTGAGCCGGAACCCGACGCTGTCGGGTCCGGCCGACACAGAGGGGCCGGTGGTGACGAGGCTGCCGCCGCCCAGGCCGATCGACAGCACGTCCGGCATCCGGAAGTTGGTGCGCACCCCGCCGATGTCGACCTCGCCGGTGGCCTGGCGCGGGTAGCCGCGGCCGATCACGCCGACGTCGGTGGTGGTGCCGCCGATGTCGACGACCGCGCAGTCGGACAGTTCCCCGGCCAGGAACGCCGCGCCGCGCATCGAGTTGGTCGGGCCGGAGGCGAAGGTGCGTACCGGGTAGCGGCGGGTGTACTCGGCGTCCATCAGGGTGCCGTCGTTCTGCGACAGGTACAGCGGCGCGGAGATCCCGGCCGTGCGCAGGGCCCCGACGAACGCCTCGACGATCTCGTCGGCCAGCTCGCGCAGGCAGGCGTTGACGACGGTGGCGTTCTCGCGTTCCAGCAGCCCGATCCGGCCGAGCTGGTGCGACAGGCTCACGTGCAGGTGCGGCAGCTCCTCCAGCAGGATGTCGGCGGCCTGTTCCTCCAGCTCCGCAGCGGCGGGGGAGAACACCGAGCCGATCGCGACCGTGCGGATGTCGTGTGCCTCCAGGTCCTCGGCGACGCGCAGCAGCTCCTCGCGGCGCAGGGGGGCGATGGCCCGGCCGTCGAACTCGTGTCCGCCGTGGCACAGGTGGACGCGCGGGTCGATCGCCGCGTGCAGGGCGGCGGGCCAGTTGACCAGGGGAGGGAGGCCGGAGGTGGCCGGCAGCGCCAGCCGCACCACTCCGGTGCGGGCCAGACCCCGCCCGGTCACCAGCGCGTTGGTGAAGTGGGTGGTGCCGATCATCACCGCGCCGATCCGGTCGCGGTCGATGCCGGCCGAGCCGACGAGGTCGTGCAGGGCGGTGACCACCCCGCCGGTGACGTCCTGGGTGGTGGCGGTCTTGACCGACGCCACCACGGTGGCCGCGTCCATCAGGACGGCGTCGGTGTGGGTGCCTCCCACGTCGATCCCAACGCGCACGGGTGACTCCTCGGGAAGGTCGGGCGATGACGCCGGGACGGGGGAGCGGGCGGGCCTTTCGATCCGGCGGGGGTCAGCCGGTGGTGGCCGTCCGCGTCCCGGGGCCGCCGGTCAGGCCGAGCCTGCCCGCCACGGCGTAGGCGGCGAAGGCCACCGCCAGGGCGTTGAGGGCGGGGATGCCCCAGGTGAGGTACTTGCCGACCAGGGCGGCGGCCAGCCAGATCACCAGTGCCGCCGGGACCCATCCCGGCGCGGAGTCCGGCAGGGTGCCGGTGGCCGCGGAGGCGTCCAGGGCGGGGCGCCAGCGGCGTACCAGGTAGTACTCGGCGATCATGATGCCGGCGATCGGCGGGATGCCCACCCCGAGCAGGACGAAGAAGTCGATCAGGTGGTCGAGGATCCCGGCGGCGGCCAGGGCGGTGCCGATCACCCCGAGGGCGACGGTGAGGAGCGCGCGGCCGGGCCGGGCGCCGAAGGCGGTGTCCAGGGCGTTGGCCGTGCCCAGGCTGGCGGCGTACAGGTTCCAGTCGTTGATCTTCAGCGTCGCGGTGATCAGCACGATCGTGCCGATCACGCCGGAGGTGGTGGTGACGATGGCGATCACGTCGCCGGTGCGCAGCGCGTGGGCCAGCAGCACCCCCACCAGCGCGATGACGTACTCGCCGAGCGTGATGCCCACGACGGTCTGCTTGACCACGTCGGCGGCGCTGCGGTTCCACCGGCACATGTCCGGGCTGATCACCGCGCCGACGATGAAGCCGCCGGCCACGATGGTGGCGCCCTCGGCCAGGCCGATGGCCGGTCCGGCGGGCGCGGAGGCGACCAGCGCGCCCAGGGAGTGCTCCGAGAGCTGGTCGGCGATCGCCCAGCCGGCCAGCGCGAGGAAGGCCGGGACGGTGATCCAGGCCGTCCACGCCATGCCGGCGAAGCCGTGCACCACGATGGCGGTGACGGCCAGGCCCGCCACGATCGACCACACCCAGACCGGTGGCCCGCCCAGCAGGGAGGCCAGGCCCTGGGCGAGCACGGCCGACTGCACGCCGAACCAGCCCAGCAGCGCGGTGGCGACGACCAGGCCGACCACGGTCGCGCCGTGCCGGCCGAAGCCGGTCCAGCGGGCCAGCACGGCCGTCGACAAGCCCTCGCGCATCCCGGCGATGCCGATCGCGATCGCGACGACCTCCAGGATCACCGCGCCGAGCGTGATGGCCCAGACCGCGTCCCAGAACCTCATGCCCATGCCGAGGGTGGCGCCCAGCAGGAACTGCGACAGGGCGCTGAGCATGCCGAACCGCTGCACCGCGACGGTGACCCAGCCGTAGCGGGCCTCGCGCGGCACCCGTTCCAGGGCGTAGTCGTCGCGGGCCAGCCCGGCGTCGGCCGGGTCCCTGACGGTCGTCGGATCGGCCATTCCCAGGCTCCTTCTTCACCGGTGAAGAGCATCTGGGGCATGACGCTAGGCGCCTTGTGGATCTTTGGGAAGAGGTGATCTTCTTCCGTTACGTTCGCGGTACGGCGCCGGACAGGACCGTGGTCACGATCTTGCGGACGGCCTCGGTCTCCGGCGGGGTGCCCTCGTGTCCGGCGTAGAGCAGGTGCGTGGTCCCGATCAGCATGGCCGCGAGCGTGTCGACGTCGGCGTCCGGCGCGATCCGGCCCAGGTCGCGCTCGGCGGCCAGGTAGGCCGCGATCATGATCGCGGCCTCCGTCAGCACCGGGACGCCGGCCGGCAGGTCCCGGCGCAGGCGGGCGCGGAGTTCGTCGCGGGCGGCGATGAGGCCGACGAGCGCCAGCGCGACCGACTCGAACAGCGACGTCAGCGCGCCGGTGAGGTTGCCGGCGACGGTGCCGGCGCCGGCGGACTCGCGCAGGGCGGCGGTCCGGCCGTCCATCCGGCCGACGCGGTCCAGCACGAGCTCGGCGAGGAAGGCGTCGAAGTCGGCGAAGTGCCGGTGCAGGACGCCCTTGGCGCAGCCCGCCTCGGTGGTGACCGCCCGGCTGGTCAGCGCGTTCGCGCCGTCCCGGAGCAGGACACGCTCGGCGGCGTCGAACAGCTGCGCGCGCGCGTCGCGGATGTGTACCCCTGTCGGCACGGGGTGCCTCCCCTTCGCTCGCCGGGCCCTGACTCGATTATTGACGAGTGGGCACGTGCCCACTACGGTGGGCGCATGCCCACTACGTCACAGGCGGCGGAGCCCGGCCGCGAGCAGGACATCCACCGGAACCGGCAGGTGGCCGAGTCGTTCGGCGCCGATCCCGAGCGCTACGACCGCACCCGGCCCCGCTACCCCGACGCCCTGATCGAGCGGATCACCGCCGCCGCACCCGGACGCGACGTCCTCGACGTCGGCGTCGGCACCGGCATCGCCGCCCGGCGGTTCCGGGCGGCCGGCTGCACCGTGCTCGGGGTCGAGGCCGACGCCCGGATGGCCGGATGGGCGCGAGAGCGCGGGCTCGACGTCGAGGTGGCACCGTTCGAGACCTGGGACGACGCCGGCCGCACGTTCGACGCGGTCGTCGCCGCCCAGACCTGGCACTGGGTGGACCCGGTCGCCGGAGCGGTCAAGGCCGCACGGGTGCTGCGGCCCGGTGGCCGGCTGGCCCTGTTCTGGAACGTGAACCAGCCCCCGCCCGAGATCGCCGAGGCCTTCCTGGAGGCCTACCGCCGGGTGCTGCCCGACCTGCCGATCTACGACCGGGTGCTGCCCGCCCTGGAGGCGTACGGGGTGATGTTCGACAAGGCCGCCGACGGGATCCGGCAGGCGGGCGCCTTCGACGAGCCGGAGCAGTGGCGCTTCGACTGGGAGCGGTCCTACACCCGTGACGAGTGGCTGGACCAGGTCCCCACCTTCGGCGGCCACAGCCGTTTGCCCCAGGACAAGCTGCGAGAGGTCCTGGACGGGATCGGGGCGGCGATCGACGCGGCGGGCGGCGGCTTCACGGCGCGCTACGCCACCGTGGCGGTCACCACGGCACGGACCGGCGCCTCCTGACCCGTCGCCCCTGCACCTCCTGACCCGGCGTGCCGCTCTCACGGCCTTCGGAAAGGCGAGCCGGGAGAGCGGCACGGCGGGGTCGGGCGGGTCAAGGGGGTCGGGTCAAGAGGGGTCGAGGGGGTGCCGGGTCAGGGCAGCAGCAGTGAGGCGATGCCGAGCAGAGCGCAGACGCCCAGGATGCGCAGCATCGGCCAGCGCAGCACGAACGTCATCACCAGCGCCGCCGCGGTGATGGCCAGCGCCAGGAGGTCGAGGCTGCCGACCTCGGGCACCTGGACGTGCAACGGTCCCCAGCTCCACACGTGGGTGACGTCGAACAGGGTGTGCTGGGCGAAGTACACGGCGAGGTTGGCGATGACGCCGACGACGGCGGCCGTGATCCCGGTCAGCGCGGCACTGATCGCGGCGTTGTGACGCAGCCGCTCGATGTAGGGGGCGCCCAGGAAGATGAACAGGAAACACGGCACGAAGGTGACCCAGGTGGTCAGCAGGGCCCCCAGCAGCGCACCCGCCCAGGGCGTGAGCGGGCCGGGGTCGCGGAAGGCGCCGAGGAAGGCGACGAACTGCACGACCATGATGAGCGGTCCGGGGGTGGACTCGGCCAGGGCCAGGCCGCGCACCATCTCACCGGGGGTGAGCCAGCCGTAGGTCTGCACGGCCTGCTGGGCGACGAAGGCCAGCACCGCGTACGCGCCGCCGAAGGTGACCAGGGCGGTGCCGGAGAAGAACAGCCCCTGGGTGGTGAAGACGCTGTCGGTGCCGGTCAGCAGGGCGACGGCGGCCACCGGCAGCCACCAGGCGGCCAGTCCCACGGCCAGGATCTTGCCCGCCGAGCGCCGGCTGGGGGTGGCGTGGTGCAGGGCGTCGTCGGAGATCAGCGGGGCGGGCCCGTCGTCGGCGCCGTGCCCGCCGCCCTTCTTCACCAGGGCGGGCCTGAAGCGGTGGATCGCCCAGCCGACGAGGGCGGCGACGGCGACCACGACGGGGAAGGGCACCGCGAACAGCGCGAGCGCGGCGAAGGCGGCCACCGCGAGGGCGACGTAGACCGGGTGGGTCAGCGAGCGTTTGGCGACCCGGATGACGGCCTGGGCGACGATGGCCAGCACGGCCGGGGCGATCCCGGCGAACAGCGCGACCACCAGGGAGGTTTCCTGCCAGATGACGTAGACGGCCGACAGGGCGAGCAGGGCGAGCATGCCGGGCAGCACGAACAGGGTGCCGGCGACCAGGCCGCCGCGGGTGCCGTTCAGCAGCCAGCCGACGTAGATCGCCAGCTGCTGGGCCTCGGGTCCGGGCAGCAGCATGCAGTAGTTGAGGGCGTGGTTGAAGCGCTGCTGGCCGATCCAGCGCTTCTCCTCCACCAGGGTGCGCTGCATGACCGCGATCTGCCCGGCGGGGCCGCCGAAGGTCTGCAGGGAGATCCCGAACCAGGCGCGCACCGCCTGGCGGAACGGGATCACGTCCCCGGAGGTCCCCGGGCCTCCCGGGGTCGTGGAGTTCGCAGGGCCCGCGGGGGTCGCAGGGCCCGCGGGGCTGGCGGGATTCGCGGGGATCGCGCCCTGCGTCTGTGGGTCGGTCATGCTCTCTCCGGTTCAGGCGGGCGGTCGGCCGAGCAGGAACGCCCGCCGGTAGTACTCGTACAGGCCCTCGAAGATCGGGCCGGTCAGCTCCAGGACGCGTTCGTCGTGGCAGGTCATCGACAATCCGCGCAGGATCACGTCCAGGCCGGGCGCCTCGGGGGCGTCGTAGCGCTCGTCGTCGATGTCGGCCTCGTGCACGATCTCGGCGATCTTCCACAGCACCGGGTCGGTCAGCTCGTGGCGGCGCAGGATCGTCTCGAAGCTGCAGTCGGCGCCGTGGTGCGACAGCTCCACGCCGCGCATGTCGAACGGGGTGGCGTCGGGTGGGACCTGCTCGGGGGAGTCGACGAACACGAAGTGCGCCTCGGGATCGAGGTGGCGCCGGATGAGCCAGGCGCACGCCGCACGGTCGATGTGCACGCCCGCGCGGGTCGCCCACCTCATCGGGTCCCTCCCCGGTGCGCCGCCGTCTTCCCCGCGCCCCGCGCGCCGTCCACCGGCCCGCCCGCGGCCTCGGCGACCTCACGCGCCGCCGGACCGTCCGCCTCGTGAGCCTCCACGGACTCCGCCAGGTCGGGGCCGGAGGCCGGTCCGGGCGCGTTCAGGGCGCGTACGGCCTGGTGGGCCGGGTCACGCTCGGCGGGCGGGAAGAAGTCGCGGCGCCCGATGCGGCGCAGCTCGGCGCGGAGCCGGCCCGCCACGCGTGAGCGTTCCCCGCCCCTGGTCCCCTCGGCGGCCCGGGCCGCGGCGATGACCGCCCGGTACTCCTCCCGGCGGGCCTGTTGCATCTGCGTGGCGATCGCGCGTTCCTGGGACGGGCTCGCGGGGGTGGCCAGCCAGACCGTGGCGGTGCCGTCGGCGGCGACGATCTCTTCTGCGATCCAGTCCAGTTGCTCGCGCGTACGCGCGTCGGCGGGCAGCGCCACCAGCCCGTCTCCCAGCCGGGCCACCCCGAGGCGCTCCAGCCTGCGCCAGACGGCGATGCGCGGCGCCGAGGGCAGGCTCGGTATCCGGTAGGCCAGCAGCACCCACTGCCCGGCGTGCCCGGGCGGGGCCGAAGGATCGTGATTCACGGGCCACTCCTGATTTTCGTAACCGTGGTTACTGTAACGATTGTTACCCTCACCGAGAAGAGGTGGGGTGGGCCCGGCCGTCGTGGAGCGGTGGCGCGACGGCAGAATATGGCGGGAGACCACCGGGAAGACGGCAGGCGGATGACGGGAAGGTGGCTCGCGTGTCACAGGCGGGGTTCGTGCTGGAGGGGGTCGGCCTGCGCCGCGGGGGAGCGCCGGTCCTGACCGACATCTCCGCGCACCTGCCGAGGGGGTGCTGCACGCTGGTGACCGGGCCCAGCGGGGCGGGCAAGTCCAGCCTGCTGCGGCTGCTCAACCGCCTCGCCGAACCCGACACCGGGCGGATCCTGCTGGACGGCCGGCCGCTGAGCGGTCACGACCCGCTGCTGCTGCGCCGCCGGGTCGCCCTGGTGGCCCAGCACACCGCGCTGCTGACCGACTCGGTGGCGAGGGAGCTGGCCGTGGGACGCCCCGCCCTGGACGCCGCCCGCGCCGCCGACCTGCTGGAGCGGGTCGGACTGGGCGCCTCCTTCCTGTCCCGCTCCACCGAGGGCCTGTCCGGCGGCCAGGTCCAGCGCCTGGGCCTGGCCCGCGCGCTGGCCACCGGCCCGGAGGTGCTGCTGCTGGACGAGCCCACCTCGGCGCTGGACGACACCGCGACCGGTCTCGTCGACGACCTGCTGGCCGCCTTCGTCGCCGACGGCGGCAGCGCGGTCCTGGTCAGCCACCGCACCGCGCACGCGCGGCGGCTCGCCGGCCACGCGCTGGTGCTGGAGGCCGGACGGCTGACCGAGGCCGGCGACCCGGCCGGCCTGCGCTACCTGGCGGCGCCGTGACCGCCCCGGCGGTCCCCGGCTGGCCGGGGGTGGCCGCCTCCGCGGCGCTGGTGGCGCTGGCCGCCCTCCTGGCCGGCCGGGCCCGGCTGGGTCTGGCCGCCGACATGCTCGTCGCCTCGGCGCGGGCCCTCGGCCAGCTCGTCGCCGTCGCCGCGGTGCTGGCGGCGGTCTTCGCCCACGGCGGCCTGCCCGGCTCGCTCGCCTGGATCGCGGTGATGGTGCTCATCGCCGGCCGGGTCGCCGCCCGCCGCGCCCGCGGCCTGCCGCGCGCCCCCGCCGTGGCCACCCTGGCGGTCGGCATGGCGACCGTCGTGACCGTGGCCACGCTGGTGGTCTTCGCGGTGATCGACACCCGGCCGCACGTGCTGATCCCGGTGTCGGGCATGGTGGTCTCCGGCGCCATGCAGGCCACGGCCCTGACGCTGACCCGCCTGCACGAGGAGGTCGAGACCGCCCGCCCGCGGATCGAGGCCCGCCTCAGCTTGGGCCTGGACGCGGCCGCCGCCTTCGCCCCGCACGCCCGTACCGCCCTGCGGACCGCGATGCTGCCCGCCGTCGACGCCACCAAGGTCGTCGGCCTGATCAGCCTGCCCGGCGCCATGACCGGCCTCATCCTGGCCGGGGTGGAACCGCTGACCGCGATCCGCTACCAGATCGTGGTCATGTACATGCTATTGGCGGCCGCCACGCTGGCCGCCGTGGCCACCGCGCGCCTGGCCCGGACCGCCCTGTTCGACGACGCCCACCGGCTCCACGAGCTCCCCGCCCCGCCGGGCGGCCGATCGTCCCCGCGCTGACCCCGGCCTCCCGGATCCGGACTCCCGGCCGGTCCCGGCCGTGCGGCGCAGCCGGTAGGCCAGGACCGCGGCGGCCAGCAGCAGTCCCCAGACCGGGTACGGCCACAGCAGCAGGAGCAGCGGCCGACCCCACTGCACGGCGTTGACGGTGAGGCCGGGCGAGGCCAGGCAGCAGGCCCCCGCGACCAGTCCTCCCGCGGTCACCGGCAGCCGCACCGGCACGGGACGGCCGTGCAGGACCGGCACCCAGCGCGGCCACACCTCCCCCCACCTGGCGATCAGGCCGAGCGTCAGCACGGACCCGCCCAGGGCGCCGAAGCCGATGGCCAGGCCCTGCATCCTCAGGCCCGGGTTCGCGGCCAGCTCGGCCGCGCCGATGTCGGTGGGCCACGGGGTCAGCCAGGTCAGCCGGTAGAGCGCGTACGGCAGCGGGCACAGCGCCGCCGCGATCGTGACCGGGCGTCCCCAGCGGGCGGCGGCCGCGGGCCGGGCCCAGCGCGGCGTGCCACCGGCCCGGAAGGCCGCCACCGCGACGACCGCCCACAGGGCGCAGGCCAGCGCGTCGGCCAGCGTCCACGCCACGCGCCCGGCGTAGGAGGAGAAGCTCGCGGCGAGGTTGGCGAGCAGGCGGTCGAACGGGACGAGCCCGGTGAGCGTACCGCCCGCGACCAGGACGAACAGCGACACCAGGACCACCAGGGCCGCGATTCCCGCCCGTCCGCGGTGCGCGCAGGCCATGACCAGGACCGCCACCAGCGCGAGCGGGCCGATCAGTGCCATGCCGTAGCCCAGCAGGGACATGATGCCCGCGTCGGACATCACCACGCCGAAGAACAGGACCTGCGCGACCGCGCCCGCCTTCAGCGCCGCGCCCGAGGTGAAGGCCGTCACCAGCCCGGCCAGCCCGGCCACGACGGTCATCGGACCGCCCACGTCGTGCTCGAACAGGTGCGACAGCGACACGGTGACGCGGTCGAGCGCACCGAAGGGGTAGCTCGCCGGGGTGGTCCACCACCACAGACCGACGGCCGTCACGGCGATCGACAGCAGGGCGCTCGCGATCCGGAGGTTTCTCGTCATGGCGCTCACCGTAGGAACGTCCCCGCCGCGCCACCTCCCCCTGACGGGGGAGGGTTCCCGGCGGCGCCGTCACTAGCATCGTCGTCGTGAGCGGACACATGGCACGCGCCCTGCGGGCGGCGATCTACCCGTTGCTGGGCGCGGCCCTGCTCACCCCGGTGGCCGGGGCGCTCAGCCTGGTGATCCTCACCGAGGTGACGCCGGCGCGTGTCCTGACGCTGTGGGCGGCGTGCCTGCCCGCCTCCGTGCTGCTGGCCGCCGCGCCGCTGGTGCGGCGCATCGAGACCGTCGCGCTGTCGGAACTCCTCGACGTCGACGTCCCGGGCAGGGCCGACCCGCTCTACCTGGTGGCCCTGACGAGCCTGCACCTGTACGGCGGCGCCACGCTGGGCGCCGGGCTGCTCCTGCTGTCCCCGGGGCTGGCGCGCGCCGGCGACCTGGCGGGCTGGCGCGAGAGCCCCGCGCAGACGGCGGAGCCGTTCCTGCTGGCCGGTGCGGTGGTGGCCGCCATGGTCGTCGCCGGGCTCGGCCAGCGGCAGGCGGCGCGCCGGCTGCTGCGCGCCGAACCGTCCCGGGCGCTGGAGGTGCTCGGCCGCCGCCAGAGGCTCGCGCTGGAACTGCACGACGCGGTGGGGCACGCGCTGAGCGTGGTCCTGGTGCAGGGCATGGCCGCGCAGGCGGCGCTGGAGCGGCCCGAACCCCGGGTGGGCCAGGCCGCGGACTCGCTGGGCCACCTGCTGGACACCGCCCGCGCCGCCCAGGAGGAGCTCGACGTGCTGCTCGGCGTGCTGGACGAGGACGACACCGCGCGTACCCCCACGCTCGGCGCGCTCGGCGCGCTCACCCGCGGTCTCGACGTGCGGGTACGCGCCGCGGACCTGGACAGGGTCCCGGCGGCGACCTCGCGCGCCGCGTACGCGATCGCCAGGGAGGCGCTCACCAACGCCCTGCGTCACGGGCGCGGCCCCGTCACGCTCGACGTGGCGATCGCCGGCGACCTGGTGCTGACGGTGGAGAACCCCACCGGCGCCCGTACCGGCACCGACGGCACCGACGGCACGGACGGCATCGACGGGACCGGCCGGGATCCGGCGGTGAACGGGCGGGGCCTGGCGGGCATGCGCATGCGGGCCCGCCTGGTCGGCGGCACCTGCACGCTGGAGGAGGCGGGCGCCACCTGGCGCGTGCGGGCGAGGCTGCCGCTGAGATCCGCGTGGTCCTGGCCGACGACGACCGGCTGATCCGTACGGGGTGGTCGGCGATGCTCTCCGCCTGTGACGACCTCACCGTCGTGGGCGAGGCGGCGGACGGCCACGAGGCCGTCGAGGCCGGAACCGGGGCTGACGTCGTGCTGATGGACGTCCGCATGCCCCGGATGGACGGCCTGGCCGCCACCGCCGAGCTGGCCCGCCGCTCGCCCTGCACCCGTGTCGTCGTGGTCACCACCTTCGAGAGCGACCAGCTGGTCTGGGGGGCGCTGCGCGCGGGAGCGGCCGGGTACGTGCTCAAACGCGCTCCAGCGGCCGAGCTGGTGTACGCCGTCCGGCTGGTGCACTCGCGGGACGCGGTGCTCTTCCCCGACGCGTTGCGGCGCATCGCCTCGCCGCACCACGGCAGCGCCACGCCGCGTCACCCGGTGAACCTGACCCTGCGCGAGCTGCAGGTGCTGCGCCAGATCACGCTCGGGCAGGCCAACGCGGAGATCGCACAGGTGCTGCACGTGTCGCGGGAGACGGTCAAGACCCACGTCACCAACGTCCTGGACAAGCTGGGCGCCCGTGACCGCACGCAGGCGGCGGTCCTGGCCTACGAGCTCGGCCTGGTCGTGCCCGGCCTCGAGCTCCGCGAGCTCCGCGAGCCCCGTCAGCTCCGCGAGCCTCCTCAGCCCTGGCGGCGCTCGTAGGAGCGCCGGGCCGCCTCCACCTCGGGGGCGGTCTCCTCCAGCAGGTCGGCCAGGGCGCGCAGGTGCCCGGCGACCCGGGCCCCCAGCGGGGTCAGCGAGTACTCCACCCGGGGCGGGATCGCGCTGAGGACCTTGCGGGTGAGCAGGCCGTCGCGCTCCAGGGCCTGCAGGGTCTGCGACAGCATCTTCTCGCTCACCCCCTGGACCCGGCGGCGCAGCGCGTTGAAGCGGTAGCCGCCCTCGCCCAGGGCCAGCAGGGCGAGCGAGGCCCATTTGGCCGTCACGTCCTCGAAGGCGGCGCGGGAGGTGCAGGCGCTGGCGAAGACGTCGGTGACGAGCTGCTGGGAGGGCTCCGCCGAGGGTTCCGTCGAGGGCTTCGTCGGGGACTGCGCGCGCTGTTCGGACACACCGTCACCCTACCCCAGTCGCTGCGGAACAGCGGGTGCTGTACTTTGGTTAGTGCTTTCTAAAACACAGTACTGATCGAAGGGATCCGCGCATGCCCGCCTATGCCGTCACCGGAGCCACCGGCCACCTCGGCCGCCTCGTCATCGCCGACCTGCTCGCCCGGGGCGTGCCGGCCGGTGACATCGTCGCCGTCGCCCGTACCGAGGCCAAGGCCGCCGACCTGGCCGGGCGCGGTGTCGAGGTGCGCCAGGCCGACTACTCGCTGCCCGAGACGCTGCCGGCCGCCCTGGCCGGGGTGGGCCGCCTGCTGCTGATCTCCGGCGACGAGCCGGGACGGCGCCCGGCCCAGCACGCCGCGGTGATCGAGGCCGCGCGGGCCGGTGGCGTCGAGCGCATCGTCTACACCGGCATCCTGCGCGCCTCCACCAGCGCCAACCCGCTGGCGCCCGACCACAAGGCCACCGAGGAGACCCTGGCCGCCTCCGGCGTGCCGTACACCCTGCTGCGCAACGGCTGGTACACCGAGAACTACACCGACCAGCTCGACGGCTACCTGCAGCGGGGGGAGATCCTCGGCGCCGCGGGTTCCGGCAGGGTCTCCGCCGCACCCCGCGCCGACTACGCCGCGGCCGCCGCCACGGCACTGACCGGCGACGGGCACGACGGCGCCGTGTACGAACTCGGCGGCCCCGCCTTCACCCTCGGCGAGCTGGCCGCGACCGTCACCGAGGTCACCGGCACGAAGGTCGTCTACCGCGACCTCCCGCCGGCCGAGTACGCCGAGGCGCTGCGCCGCAGCGGGCTGGACGCGGGCACCGCCGCCTTCGTCGCCTCGCTGGACGAGTCCATCGCCCGCGGCGACCTGGAGACCGGCACCGGCGACCTGGCCCGGCTGCTCGGCCGCCCGGTCACCTCACTGGACGAGGCCGTCCGGAACGCCCGCCCCTGAGCCCGTCACCGCCCTCCCGCCGGGTGCGGGCGAGTGGCCCGCACCCGCCGCCGGGCCGCCGGGGATCGGCCGGGGATCGGCTCGATGCGCGAGACACCACGCCGATCTCCATCCGGTTCACCTGATCGAAGAACGCCATTTAAAGGCATATACCGGCATATCAGCGTCCAATGTACGGGTGGCGTTCCCGGTAACGCCGGGCGCCTTCCCCGGCCCCGTATCCCCACCTCGGGGGCCTGAGGAAACGCGCACGACATGTGCGCACAATGACGCAGACGGCGACGCGGAAAAGCGGTTCCCTGAGACTCGTCCGAACGACACGTCTTCAAAAGGATTCCATCATGTCGCGTATGCGTCGCCACATCGCCACCCTGTCCCTGACCGCGGCCGGACTGGCCACCAGCGCCGTCCTGGCGGCTCCGGCCCACGCCGCCGGGGCCACCGTCACGGTGGGCTCGTTCCAGAACATGTCCGTCGTCGGCACGACCGGCAACGACAGCATCGACATCAGGCCCCTCAACGGCAAGATCACCGTCTCGTCCGTCCAGCACTCGGTGACCGCGGGCGCCGGGTGCGTCCAGCAGGGACCCAGCACGGTCTCCTGCGCGGGGGTCACCACCATCCTGGTCAACGTCAGGACCGGGGACGACGTCGTGCGCAACAACACCTCGCTGTTCGCCGAGATCTTCGGCTCGGCCGGCTCCGACCGCCTGTCCGGCGGTTCGGGCCGCGACATCCTGGTCGGCGGGAGCGGCAACGACTTCCTGACCGGCAACCTCGGCAACGACACCACCGACGGCGGGGCCGACTTCGACACCTGCAGCGGCGAGTCCGAGCCCAACTGCGAGGCATAGGAGGAGACCCTCGCCACCACGGCCCGCCCGGGCACCGGCGGGCCCCGTCACGGTGACCGTCCCGCCTCGAGCGCCACGGCGATCAGAGGACGGTCACCGCTGTGGTCAGGTGCGGTGGCGACGGGCCCGCAGGCCCGCGGGCACGGCACGGCCGGCGCCCAGGCCGCGGAAGGACGGCAGGTGCCGGGATGCGGGCGGCGGACCGGCGAAGTCCTCACCGCCCGGCTCGGCGCAGGCCCTCAGGGCCTCGGTGACGCCGGCGAAGTGCACCGGCGCGTCGGAGGGGCTCCCGGCGACCAGCGGCGTCAGCCGCCGCATCGAGCCCGACGCCCCGGCGATGGCCAGGCCTCCACCGGTCTCGCTCAGGGTCCGGTGGGCAGAGGTGAGCAGACGCAGCCCGGCCACGTCGCAGAAGCTCAGGCGGGACGCGGCCAGCACGATGTGGCAGGGCCCGGGTCCCGGAGGGGGGATCAGGGACGGCGACAGCAGCGGCGCGGTGTACAGGTCCAGGTCACCGGCGACGGTGACCACGAACGTCGCCGCCCGTACGCGGAAAAGATGCACCGACAGGTTCAAGGGCTCTCCGTTCCGCTTCGGTTCTGGGGGTGGTCCTGGAGGTCTGCGGCCGGCGGATCGCCGGGCGGGGCGGTCGCCGTGAGCGGACGACCTCTCCGATCGGGTACGCACCGTGGACCGGCCGTACCCTTCCGTTCTACGGCATTCGAGGGCTGCCGTGGGTTTCCGGCCGGAAACATCAGCCTTGCCGTCATGTGATTCGTTCCTCAGGCGCATACGGATGCAGGCAGGGAGAAATTTCCCTGTCGCTCTGATCGGGCGCCGGGCCGGGCCGATCCGGAGGGCTTGCCGGGCTTACACCTCGCTAACCTCCGCCTCCGTAGACAGGGTGCACCTCCGGGAGGCGTCCGACCTCCCGGGGACGGAGGTGCATCCACATGACTTTCCGGCGTGCGGCACTGCTCGTCGGGGTGCTCGCGGCCCTGGCCCCGGCCGGCTGCGGTCAGGCACCCACAGGGGGCGGTGTCGCCTCGGTGGCCGACACCGTCCGGCCCTCGTCGGGGGCCTCGCCCTCGGTGTCGCCCTCGGCGTCCCCCGACCCTCTCGCGTTCGCCCGGTGCATGCGCGAGAACGGGATCGACATGGCCGACCCCGAGCCCGGCGGCCCGGCCAGGATCCACGTCAGGGGCAAGGACAAGGGCGCCGTGGAGAAGGCGCACAAGGCCTGCTCGAAGTACATGGGGGGCGGGGAGGGCAAGGCGCGTGTCGACCCCGAGGCCCACGACCGGCTGCTGGCGTTCGCCAGGTGCATGCGTGAGCACGGCGTCGACATGGCCGACCCCGTGCCCGGTGACGGCAGGGTGATGATCAAGCGTCCCGAGGGGGGTGAGGCGGCCTCGGAGAAGGCCCACAAGGCCTGCGAGCATCACCTGCCGGGACGGCCGGGCGGCGGCCCGGGGGGTCCGGAGGGCTCGGAGGGCTCCGGCGACGGCGCCGGGTGAGCGGCTGAGCCCCGCGGTCCCGTTCACGTGAGGAGTACCGGGTGACGCGACGGCCGGAACACCGGGGCCCGGCCGGAACACCCGTCCAGAGACCGGGGCCGCGCGGGCCGGGGCCGCCTACGCGGCCGATCCCGGCCCGGCCAGGCGCGCGGCACGGGCCGCCTCGTGCGCCAGGGGCAGCCGTACCGTGACGGACAGGCCGCCGCCGGGGCGCGGCACGGCCGTCACGGTGCCGTCGTGCGCCACCACGATGGCCCGTACGATCGACAGGCCCAGACCGGCTCCCTGGGCCGAGCCGATCCGGTCGTGCAGACGGCGGAACGGCTCGAACAGGTCACCGGCCTCGTGGGCGGGGACGAGCGGGCCGGTGTTGTCCACGACGAGCGTGAGCTCCTCGCCGCTCGCGGCCAGCCGTACCTGCACGTGACCGTCCGGGACGTTGTACTTGAGGGCGTTCTCGACCAGGTTGAACACGCAGCGTTCCAGCAGCAGCGCGTCGCCGCGGGTAGGGGCGGGCGACAGGTCGGCCCGCAGCGCGACGCCGCGCCGGCGCGCGGTGGCCCCGAGCTGTTCCAGCGCCGACGCCGCGACGTGCTCCAGGTCCACCGGCCTGCGGGCGACCAGCTCGTTCTCCGAACGGGCCAGCAGCAGCAACCCCTCGATGAGCCGCTCGTGGCGCGCGTTGACGCCGAGCAGTGCCCGGCCGAGCGCGTGCACGTCGCCGGAGGCGTCCGGCTCCTCCAGCGCCACCTCGATCAGCGTCCGGTTGACCGCGATGGGCGTGCGCAGCTCGTGGGAGGCGTTGGTGACGAAGCGGCGCTGGGCGTCGAAGGAGCGCTGGAGGCGGTCGAGCATCGCGTCGAAGGTGTCGGCCAGGCGTTTGACGTGGTCGGGCGGGCCGTCCAGCGCGATGCGCTCGTGCAGGGTGCTCTCCGACAGGCGTTCGGCGGTACCGGTCACCCGCTGCAGGGGGCGCAGTGCCCGGTCGGTCATCAGCAGGCCGAGCAGGGTCGCGACCACGCCGATCACCACGAGCCCGATCACCGAGTTGCGCAGCAGCTCCGCCAGCACGTCGGCCTTGCCGGCCTCCACCTGATGGAGCAGGTCTCCGGCGGTGCGCAGGAAGAACTCCTCCTGCGGCGGCGGCAGCGGTCTTTGCAGGGGGTCGTCCTTGGGGACCGACGAGATGCGGGTGACGATCCGCTGCTGCATGGTCCGGGCCGTCAGCGCGTAGGTGACCCAGAGCAGGATCGCGCCCGCGCCGAAGAACAGGCCGCCGTACAGGAGGGTCAGGCGGGTGCGCAGCCCGAACCCGCGCCAGGCCCGGAGCCGTTCCCGCACCCGTCCGGCCGCCCTTCCCGCCCGTGCCTTCCTCTCCGCCCGCGCGCTCCCTCCCCGCGACCGCGACGACGGTGACGACGGTGACGGCTGCGAGGGCCGCGGGCGCGGGGGCCGGGGGGCGAGGCCGGTCACAGGCGGTATCCCCGTCCCGGGACGGTCTCGATGACCGGCGGGTCGCCGAGCTTCCTGCGCAGCGTCGTCATCGCCACCCGCAGCGCCCCGGTGCCCGACTCGTAGTACTCGTCCCAGGCCCGGGCGAGCAGGTCGCGGGTGCGCACCACCTCGCCGTCGGCCAGCAGCAGCACCTGCAGCAACGCGAACTCCTTGCGGGTCAGGGCCAGGTGCGCGCCGTCCCTGGTCACGGTCCGCCCGGCCGGGTCCAGCCGCACCCCGGCGCGCTCCAGCACCACGGGCCTCACCGAGGCCGTGCGCCGGGCCAGCGCGCGCACCCGGGCGGCCAGCTCGGCGATCGCGAAGGGCTTGGGCAGGTAGTCGTCGGCGCCCAGCCCGAGCCCGTCCACCCGCTCGCCCACCCCGCCCATCGCGGTCAGCATCAGGATCCCCCCGCCGCCGCCCATCGCGACCAGCCTCCGGCAGACCTCGTCGCCGTGCAGCCCCGGCAGGTCGCGGTCCAGCACCACCACGTCGTAGCCGGTGTGTCCCAGCCGCTCCATGGCCTGCGCGCCGTCGTAGGCGACGTCCACGGCGATGGCCCGCCGCCGCAGGGCACGGGCGATGGCGTCGGCCATCTCGTCCTCGTCCTCGACCACCAGCACGCGCATGCCCGCACCTCCGCCGACCAGCGTGGGCCATCGGATGTTAGGCCGCGATAAGCCCGCGCGCCGCCGCGACGCCCGGCCGCTCCCGGGGCGTCCGTACACCGTCCGTACACCGTCCGTACACCGTCCGTACGCGTCCTTGGGCGTCGTCCGCACGACGTCCTTCGCCGTCGGTACGCGATGGGCCCGCGCGGCGGGGCTTACGGGCCGCTAACCCCGGCCGCCGTAGACATCGGACCGTGCCGCGGGCGTGCGTCCCGCCGGTACGGAGGTGAGCACAGATGACGACTCCCGCAGGTGGCGGAGGCGGCGGATGAGACGTGGCAGAGCGGTGCTGGCCGGGACGGTGGCCGCCGTGGTGCTCGGCGGGGCGGCCGCCGCGGCGGTGGGCCTGGACGGCACCGGGGAGGCGGCCGGGCCGTCGGCGCCACCGGTGCCGCCGACGGCGGAGATCACCCGTGGCGACGTGGTGGACACCACCTCGGTCGCCGGCAGGCTGACCTACTCGGGGGAGTACACGGCGGTCGCGGGTGCCGGCGGCACGGTGACCACGGTGCCGGCCGAGGGGCGGGTGATCCGCCGGGGCCGGGCGCTGCTGAGGATCGACCGCAGGCCCTTGACGCTGATGTACGGCCGGGTGCCGCTGTACCGGCCGCTGCGGTCCGGCGTGGACGACGGGCCCGACGTCGAGCAGCTCGAACGCAACCTCAGGGCGCTGGGGTACGGCGAGGACCTGACGGTGGACGAGGAGTTCACCTCCCTCACCTCCTCGGCGGTCCAGGAGTGGCAGCGAGATCGCGGCCTGCCGCAGACCGGTGTCGTCGACGCCGCCCAGGTGGTCTTCCTGGACGGCCCGGTACGGGTGGCCGAGGTGGCCGCGAAGGTGGGCGACCGGGTGCGTGCCGGCGCGCGGGTCCTGACCCTGACCGGTACCCGCCGGATCGTGCAGGTCGACCTGGACACCGAGGACCAGCAGATGGCCCGCAAGGGTGCCGGGGTGCGGGTGGAGCTGCCCGGCGGGCGCGAGCTCAAGGGGAGGATCACCTTCGTCGGCTCGGTCGCCAAGGCCGCTCCGGGCCAGGGGGAGGAGCAGGAAGGGGCCTCGACGATCGACGTCGAGATCACCCTGGCCAAGGGCTCCACCGGAAGGCTGGACCAGGCGCCGGTGACGGTGGAGATGGAGAGCGAACGGGTGCGCGACGTGCTGAAGGTCCCCATCGAAGCGCTGCTGGCGCTGCGCGAGGGCGGTTTCGCCGTCGAGGTCGTGCAGGGCTCGGCGACCCGGCTGGTGCCGGTGCAGACCGGCGCGTACGGCGGCGGGGACGTCGAGATCGAGGGCGCGGGCCTGGCGCAGGGCATGAAGGTCGGGGTGCCGCGCTCGTGAACATCGTCGAGCTCACCGGGGTGACCAAGCTGTACGGGCAGGGGGTGGCCGCATTGCGCGGGGTGGACCTGCGGATCGGCGCGGGCGAGCTGCTCGCGATCGTCGGCCCGTCCGGTTCGGGCAAGTCCACCCTGCTGCACATGATCGGGACCCTGGACCGGCCCACGGCCGGCACGATCAGGATCGCCGGCCACGACGTCGGCGCGCTGGGCGACCGCGAGCTGTCCGCGCTGCGCTCGCGTCACCTGGGCTTCGTCTTCCAGCAGTTCCACCTGGCCGCGGGGGTGAGCGCCCTGGACAACGTCGCCGACGGCCTGCTGTACGCCGGTCCGCGTCTGCGCGAGCGGCGCGAGCGGGCCGCGGCCGCGCTGGAGCGGGTCGGGCTGGGCCACCGGCTCGGGCACCGGCCCCACCAGCTGTCGGGCGGGGAGCAGCAGCGGGTCGCGGTGGCCAGGGCGGTGGTCGGCGAGCCGCCCCTGCTGCTGGCCGACGAGCCCACCGGCAACCTCGACAGCGCCTCAGGCGCCGAGGTGCTCGGCGTGCTGGGCGCCCTGCACGCCACGGGCACCACGATCGCGGTGATCACCCACGACGACGGGATCGCCGCGTGGGCGCCGCGCCGGGTGCGGGTCAGGGACGGCCTGATCGTCTCCGGCGCCGGCCCCGCGGCCCGCGACCACGACGACCACGACGACCACGCCGATCACGCCGGGGACGCCGGGCAGGTGACCCGGTGAGCGGCGCGAACGAGCGGCTCCGGCCGCCGCGGCTGCGCGTGGGCGACGTGCTCAGGGTCGGCGCCGCCGGGTTGCGCGCCCGGCCGGCGCGGGTGACGCTGTCGGCGCTGGGCATCGCGATCGGCATCGCCACCATGGTCGCGGTGATCGGCATCTCCTCCTCCTCCCGGGAGGACCTGCTGCGCAGGCTCGACGGGCTCGGCACCAACCTGCTGACCGTCGAGGCCGGGCAGACCGTGTTCGGCGGCCAGACCCGGCTGCCGGTCGGCGCGCCCGACATGGTCCGCAGGATCGCGCCGGTCACCAGCGCGGCCGCCACCGGGACCGTGGAGGCCACGGTCCGGCGTACCGGCAAGATCTCCAAGAGCGTGACCGGGGGCATCGCGGTGCGGGCCGCCGACGTCGAGCTGCTCACCACCCTGCAGGGGACGGTACGGGCGGGCACCTGGCTCAACGCCGCGACCGCCCGCTATCCGGCGGTCGTGCTGGGGCCGGTGGCCGCCGAGCGGCTCGGCCTGACCGGGCCGGGTGCCCAGGTGTGGATCGGCGGGCGGTGGTTCAGCGTCATCGGCGTCCTGGACGCCCTGCCGCTGGCGCCGGAGATCGAACGCTCGGCTCTGGTCGGGTTCGAGGCCGCCGAACGCTACCTGGACTTCGACGGCCACCCGACCACCATCTACGAGCGCTCCGCGGACGCGGCCGTGGAGGCGGTACGCGAGGTGCTGCCGCGGACGGTCGATCCGCAGAACCCGGAGGAGGTGAACGTCAGCCGTCCCTCGGACGCCCTGAGCGCCAAGGCGGCCGCGGCCGGCGCGTTCACCGGTCTCATGCTGGGCCTGGGGGCGGTGGCGCTGCTGGTCGGCGGCGTCGGCGTGGCCAACACGATGGTGATCTCCGTGCTCGAGCGGCGCAGGGAGGTGGGCCTGCGCCGCTCGCTGGGGGCGACGCGGGGGCAGGTGCGCGTGCAGTTCCTGGCCGAGTCGCTGCTGCTGTCGGCGCTCGGAGGGGTGGCCGGGTCGGCGCTCGGCGCGCTGGCCAGTACCGGTTACGCGCTGTCCAAGGGCTGGCCCGCGGTGGTGCCGCCGTGGGCGTTCGGCGGCGCGATCGGCGCGACGCTGGTCATCGGCACGCTCGCCGGGCTGTATCCGGCGATGCGCGCAGCCCGCCTGCCGCCTACCGAGGCGCTGGCGGCGACCTGAGGTCTCGCGTGCAGTGCCGGGGCGCTTGGTACGATTCCCGCCCAGGAGATCGCGTCTCCGGCCGGTTCCGGTGCGCTTTGCGTCAGGGGTGACACGTGGCGGACCGCACGACCATCTACGACGTCGCCGGCGCGGCGGGCGTCAGCATCTCCACCGTCTCCCTGGCCCTGAACTCCCCGGCCAGGGTCAGCCAGGAGACCCGCCGCAAGGTCCTGGAGGCCGCCGACGCGCTCGGTTTCGTCCCCAAGCAGGACGCGGTCGCCAAGGCCCGCCGGGGCGTGGGGCGCGTCGGGGTGATCGCCCCCTTCACCTCCTACCCGTCGGTGGCCCGGCGGTTGAACGGCATCCTGGCAGCCGTCGGCGACCGGCCCCTGGAGGTCGTGCTGTTCGACCAGGAGTCGGCCGCGCAGAGCTCCTCGCCGCTGCTGGCCGGGCTGCCCATCACCGGGCGGCTGGACGGGCTCGTCGTCGTCAGCCTCTGCCTGGAGAAGGCGGTGGCCGATCGCCTGGTCGCCGCGCGGCTGCCCACGGCGCTGGTCGACGTCCGCCACGCGGGCTTCGACTCGGTGCACACCGACGACGCCGCAGGCGGCCGGATGGTGGCCGAGCACCTGCTCGCCGCGGGTCACCGCCGGTTCGCCTTCCTGGGCGAGGCGCAGCGGTCGGGCCTGTACGTCTCGCCGTCCCAGCGGCGCCTGGCCGGCTACCGTGAGGCCCTGGCCGAGGCGGGCCTTCCCCTGGCCGAGGGTGACGTGCGGCTGAGCGGGCACGACCTGGCCGCGGCCCGCGCCGCGGCCGGGGAACTGCTGTCGGGGCCGGGGCGCCCTTCGGCCGTCTTCGCCGCCGACGACACCCTCGCGGCGGGGGTGCTGCGGGCCGCGGGCGACCTGGGCCTGGCCGTGCCCGGTGACCTGGCGGTGGTCGGCTTCGACGACGGCGACCTGGCCGAGGCCCTGGACCTCACCACGGTGCGCCAGCCCCTGGAGGACTCCGGCCGTACCGCGATGGAGCTGCTGCTGCGGCGGCTGGAGCGGCCCGGGACCGCCCGCCAGGTGACGCTGGAGCTGCACCTGATCACCCGGGGCACGAGCGCGCCCGGACACTGAGCCTGCACCGGGCCTGCACCGGGGATGTTCGCCCCGACGCTTCGGTGGTGACCACGGGTCCCCTGGCCGAGCTCGCCGGCGACGGGCGCTGGAGTTCGCCAGGCGCCCGCCCGGGCGCGAGCCGGCAGGGGGCCCCGGGGCGGGAGGGGAATATTCGATGGCCCGGCCGCGCCCCGGCCGGGATCATGAAGGCATGTCACGAACATTCGAGGACCTGGTGGCCGAGGCCGAGGCCGTTTCGGTGGACGGCTGGGACTTCTCCTGGCTGCGCGGCAGGGCCGAGGAGCAGCGTCCTTCGTGGGGGTACCAGCGCCTGATGAGCGAGCGGCTGGGCCGGGTCTCGGCCGCGCTGGACATCCAGACCGGTGGCGGGGAGGTCCTCGCCGGGGCGCGGCGGCTGCCGCCGGTGATGGCGGCCACCGAGTCCTGGCCGCCGAACATCGCCCGGGCGACCAGGTTGCTGCACCCGCTGGGCGCGCTCGTCGTCGCCGACGCCGACGAGCCGCCGCTGCCGTTCGCCGACGAGGCCTTCGACCTGGTGACCAGCCGCCATCCGGTGACCGTCTGGTGGCAGGAGATCGCCCGGGTGCTCCGGCCCGGGGGGACGTACCTGTCGCAGCAGGTGGGGCATGCCAGCGTCGCCGAGCTCGCCGAGTACTTCCTGGGCCCGCCGCCACCGGGAGCCGCCCGTCACCGCCACCCCGACGACGCGCGCCGGGAGGCCGAGGCGGCGGGGCTGGAGGTCACCGACCTGCGTTTCGAGTCCCTGCCGATGGCGTTCTTCGACGTCGGCGCGGTGGTCTACTTCCTGCGCAAGGTGATCTGGATCGTCCCGGGCTTCACCGTCGAGCGCCACCGCGACCGGTTGCGGGAGCTGCACGACAGGATCGAGGCCGAGGGACCGTTCACGGCCCGGTCGACGCGCTTCCTCATCGAGGCGCGCAAGCCCGCCTGAGCGCCCGCGCCGCACCGGCCGGGGCCGCGGGACTACGGGCGCACCCGCTCCGCGGGGGACGGGGGGACGGCTTGCGGGCGCACCCGCTGCGGGACCGACGACGGCCGGGAGGCCGGCCCCGGCTGCTCGGTGGAGGGCAGCACGACCACCGCGGCCGAGTTCACCCCGATGGACTTGATGATCCTCTCGGTCGTCGTGGGCCTCTGGGAGAGCACGACGACCCTGTTCAGCCTCACGTCGATGTAACGCACGCTGGCGCCCGCGGGATGGGCGGACAGGACGGCGTCGATCCTCTTGCGGATCGGGATCAGCTGCGCCAGCGACCACCTGACCACCGTGGGGCGGGCACCGGCTGCGGTGATCCTGGGGACGTCGGCGGCGCTGACGGTGGCCACCACCAGCGTCTGGGACAGCAGCCCGCTGAACCAGGACCCGGCGAAGCGGGTGCCCAGCTCCTCGCGCAGCCGTGCCTCGACCGAGGACAGCGCGATCTCGTTCAGCAGCCGTTCGTAGACCTGTTCCCTTCTGAGGCCGAGGTCGCGCTGGAGCGCGGCCAGCATGTCCGGCGGCACCCACGGCACCTTCGGCGGCGGGGTCACCGCCTGCAGGCGGGACGGCCGGGCGCCGGGCGCCGTCCGTGCCGGGGACGCGGGGGTCACCACAGGCGCGGGGGCCGCCTCCGGTGCCCGGGTCGCGCGCGGGGAGGGCGGGGCCTGGGGCGGGCCGGCCCGGCCCACGGCCGTCGCGGCCAGGGGGAGCACGCCCGGCCCGACGATGGCGGCCAAGGCGGCCAGGGCGGTGAGCGCGATGAGCGTCAGGGCACGTCCCATGCTGGCGGTGTGGTTGCGCGACATGCGTGCTCTCCTGGGCCTCGGCTTTCACAGCGGGAGGGGGAGCGTCCGCGCGTCGCTGGTCGATCGCACGACGCGGGCGAGGCCACCCTAGAACAACCGGTGCCCCCGGGACCGGTGGAGGCCGTACGCCACGCGGGTGAAGCCCTCCGGCGGGCACGCGGCCGCAGCGGGAGCGGGGCAGGGGCCGCAGCGGGCGCGGGACCTGCGGCGGTGCCGGGCGCGGGGTCGTGGCAGGACCGGCCGCAGGACCCGCGGCGGACCCGCGGCGGGGTCGTGACGCGGTCGTGGCGGGGTCGCGGCGGGGCCGGGTGCGGGTCAGCCGCGGTCGAGCCGGATCGCGATGTCGATGACCTGGCGGCGGGCGGGAAAGACGCCGTAGCGGTAGTTGACGGCGCCGGTGAGCAGGTTGAGGCCGTACAGGCCGTAGCGGCCGGCGACCTTCAGCGTGGCGAAGGCGCTGTTGGAGACGGTGATCCCGCCGCGCAGCGAGCTGTGGACGTCGAACCCCACCGGGCCGCTCGCGGCCACCCGCAGGTTGCCGGTGGGGGTCAGCACGCCGGTGTCGGCGGGTGACTGCAGGCTCAGCCGGTCGGCGACGGTGTCCACGGTGAAGAGCGCGGTGGCGGTGGCGGGGCTGAGGTCGTTGTTGATGTGCGCGGCGCCCGAGACGCCGAGCACGACGGCGAGCGCGGCGGCCGGTGCGGTCGGCGGTGCGGTCGGCGGTGCGGGCACGGCGGTGGTGGCGGTGGTGGCGGGAGGCACGGCGGGCGGCGCGGGCACGGCGGGCGGCGCGGGCGGCGCGGTGGGTGACGGGAGGGACGGGGCGGTCAGCGGCCTGCCGGTCACGGTCCGGCCCGCGGCCGTCACCCCTTCCGGGCCGCCGGCGGCACCGAGACCCTCCAGGTCGTGCCGCAGGTTCTGCCCGGTGTCGCCGACCACGCGCAGCACGTCGGCGACCGGATCGAAGTCGACGCCGAAGGACGAGCCGCTGAGCGCCACCGTCAGCTGGGAGGCCTTGGTGGCCCTGGCCGACCCGGTGAGCCTGTACACGCCGCCGTGGTCCCCGACGCCGTACAGCTCGCCGTCCTGGACGCGGTGGTCGATGCCGACGATCCTCGTGTCGTCCCGGAGGCCGTGGATGCGGCCCAGGTCGCGAAGGCGGGCGGGGAAGCGGATGTCGAAGGCCACCAGGCGCTGGTCCGGGGTCAGCCCGACGACGGTGATCCCTCCCTTGGCCCGGGCCGCGTTCCCGCTCGTGGCGCCCGCCGTACCGGACGCGGCGGTGCCCCTGGCACCGTCCGGCGTGCTCCCGGGGATGGTGCCGGCGCTGGTGCCGATCACGCCCTGACGGCCGGGCCCGGCCGGGGCCGGTTGCGAGGCGGGCCCCGGGACCGGTACGGCCGCCGCCGTGCCCAGCGCCAGCAGGACGGTGGTCAAGCTCCTTCGCATGTGCCTCTCCTTCGCGATGGGGCGCGTGCCGCCCGGGCACCGACGGTCACCTGACGGATGGTAGGTCCTCCGTCACACAGGGCGATGGCGCGATCCGGCCAAGGGATCCCCAAAGGGCCCGCCGCCCGGCCCCCTCGCCGGTGCCGCGCCCCCCTTCTCGCGGTCGCGACGGCGCTCCGGGCGCCCCCGGCAGACCCGGGACGACCCCCTGGATGTAAAGCACGCTTGACACTTCCCGTGCTGTAAAGCATGCTTTACATATGCGCAACACGGTGCGGGAACTACGGACGCGGCGCGGCCTGTCGCAGGGGGACCTCGCGACGGCCATGGGCGTCTCGCGCCAGACCATCAACTCGATCGAGACAGGACGGTACCTGCCGTCCCTGCCGCTCGCGATCGCGTTGTCACGCTTTTTCGGTACAACGGTGGAGGAGGTCTTCGATGTCGACCGATGAGGGTACGACGCACGAGACACGGTCATGGAAACGATGGATCACCCCCGGGGCCGCCGTCCTGGGCGGCCTGGTCTACCTGGCGAGCGGCCTGTCCGGGGGGGATCGCACCTTCGCGCTCGGCGGGCTCGCCGTCATGCTCGCCCTCGCGCTGGCGCTGGTCATTCTGGCCCGCAGGAGCGAGACGGTCGCGGGCCTGCTCGACCGCAAGGACGAGCGGATCAACCACATCGACGGCGAGGCGACCGGCATCGCGGGCATGACGCTGATGGCCGCCGTCGTGATCGGTTTCGTCGTCGAGATCGCCCAGGGGCAGGACGGCCACCCCTACGGCGTGCTGGCCATGATCGCCGGGGTCGCCTACGTCCTCGCGCTCGTCGTGCTGCGCATCCGCCGCTGATCACACCCGGACGGGCCGCGACGGCGTGCCCCCGGCCCGGCCGGGCGGCCGGACCCCCGTACCGGATTCCTTTCCGGTACGGCGGACACCGGCCGGGCCCTGGTCCCGCGGCCCCGGGAGGGCCGTGAGCACCGCGGATGCGGGGGAGCGGTGATTGGGCGGGCCGGACCGGGGCAGGCACAGCGCGATCACCTTTCCGCCCGTCCACCACGGGCGCCGTCATATTCGGGAGGAACCATGTCGCACTCCGAACCCACCTCCGACCAGGACGTTCCGCTGGCGGACCGCCGGGCGGACCAGCAGGACCTCCACGAGGAACCAGACTTCGCCGACGAGTTCGCCCCTTCGCCGACCGACCCGGCCGGCCAGCCCGAGGACGACCCGAACACCGCCGTCCACGGGGAGGACGAGGGCTACGACAGGCCCACCTCGTCCTGAAGGGGCTCGACCCCCTTTCCCACCCGGCCGTCCCGCCCGCACGGGCAGGACGGCCGACCCCTGCCCAGCGCCCCCGGCTCCCTCACGGTATCGAAGTGCTTCGATAGAAGCAATTGACAGGAGGGTGGGTGATCCCTTCTCATGGGGGGCGGCCGGTCCCGCCACCGAAGGGCACCGGCCACCGGCGCCCTTCGCCCGAGACGGCCGGGAGTCCGGGACGACCGAGGCCGAGGACGGCCGAAACGGCAGGGGCGCCCCGACCGGAAGGGGACTGTGAGCATGAGCCGTTCGTACGTGGTGACCGGAGGGGGCCGCGGCATCGGCCGGGCGGTGGTCGAGCGCCTGCTCGCCGACGACCACGGCGGCGGCGGCGGTGTGGTCGTCGTCGAGCGCGACCCGGCCGCCCTGGCCTGGCTGGGCGACCACCCCGCGGCGGCGCGCCTGAGCGGCGTGGCCGGGGACGCCGCGGACGAGACCGTGGCCGAACGCGCGGCCGACCTCGCCCAGGCGGCCGGCACCCTCACCGGCTGGGTCAACAACGCGGCCGTCTTCCAGGACGCCCGCCTGCACCGCGATCCGCCCCGGCGGGTGCTGGAGCTCATCGGCGCCAACCTCGACGGCGCCGTCGTCGGCTGCGCCGTCGCGATCCGCCGCTTCCTGGCCGGCCAGGGCCCCGGGGCCATCGTCAACGTCTCCTCCCACCAGGCCCGCCGGGCGGTACCGGGCTGCCTGCCCTACGTCACGGCCAAGGCCGCCGTCGAGGGGATGACCCGGGCCCTGGCGGTGGAGTACGGCCCGCACGGCATCCGCGTCAACGCCGTGGCGCCCGGCTCGGTGCGCACCGAGCGCTACGAGGACCTCCTCGCCTCCCAAGGGCCCGAGGCCGCCGCCCGCATCGAGCGGCAGATGGCGCAGCTGCACCCGCTGGGCCGCGTCGCCCGCGCCGAGGAGGTCGCGTCCGCGATCGTCCACCTGCTCGGCGACGACGCCGCCTTCATCACCGGCGCCACCGTTCCCGTCGACGGCGGACGATCGGTCCTGGCCCACGACCCCGAGGCGTAGCGGCCCGGGTTCCCGGCGGTGATCAGGCCGCGCGGCCGCTGGCCTACACTTGCGCCAGCGGATCCGCAGAGCTCCGCGGGGCGGGGACCCGGGGGAGGGGAGGGGGCGTGCAGTCAGCCGAACGCGGCGTCTCGGCCACGCTGGACGCGGTCCTGGAGCGCATCACCTACGCCAACGAGGAGACCGGCTACACCATCGCGCGGGTGGCCACCGACCGCTCCGGCGCCGACCTGCTGACCGTGGTCGGCCCCCTGCTGGGCGCCCAGCCCGGCGAGTCACTGCGGCTGACCGGCCGCTGGACCTCCCACCCCCGCTACGGCAAGCAGTTCGAGGTGTGGTCCTACACCACCGTGCTGCCCGCCACCGTGCAGGGCATCCGCCGCTACCTGGGCTCAGGACTGATCAAGGGCATCGGCCCCAAGATGGCCGACCGCATCGTCGACCACTTCGGCGTCGACACCCTGGAGGTCATCGAGACCACCCCCGAACGGCTCGTCGAGGTCCCGGGCCTGGGCCCCAAGCGCACCAAGATGATCGGCGTCGCCTGGGAGGAACAGAAGATCATCAAAGAGGTGATGATCTTCCTGCAGGGCGTCGGCGTCTCCACCTCCATCGCGGTGCGCATCTTCAAGCAGTACGGCGACCGCTCCATCACCGTCGTCAGGACCGAGCCCTACCGGCTGGCCGACGACGTGTGGGGCATCGGCTTCAAGACCGCCGACACCATCGCCCAGGCCGTCGGCATCCCGCACGACAGCCCCGAGCGCGTCAAGGCCGGCCTGCGCTACACCCTGTCGCAGGCCGCCGACGACGGCCACTGCTACCTGCCCGCCCCCAACCTCGTCGCCGACGCGGTCAAGATCCTGGAGGTCGGCGCCGAGCTCACCACCCGCTGCCTGGAGGAGCTCGTCGTCGAACAGGGCGTCGTCCGCGAGGACGTCCCCGTCGGCGAGGGAAGCGTCCCCGCGGTCTACCTGGTGCCCTTCCACCGCGCCGAGCTGTCCCTGGCCGGCGCGCTGCGCACCCTGCTGACCTGCGAGCACGACCGCCTGGGCGTCTTCTCCGGCGTCGACTGGGACACCGCCCTGAAATGGCTGCGCACCAGGACCGGCGCCGACCTGGCCGAGGAACAGGCCCACTCGGTACGCCTGGCGCTGACCCGCAAGGTCGCGGTGCTCACCGGCGGCCCCGGCTGCGGCAAGAGCTTCACGGTGCGCTCCATCGTCACCCTGGCCCGCGCCAAGAAGGCCAAGGTCATCCTGGCCGCCCCCACCGGCAGGGCCGCCAAGCGCCTGGCCGAGCTGACCGGCCACGAGGCCACCACCGTGCACCGGCTGCTGCAGCTGCGCCCGGGCGGGGAGGCCACCTTCGACCGCGACAACCCCCTCGACGCCGACCTCGTCGTGGTCGACGAGGCCTCCATGCTGGACCTGCTGCTGGCCAACAAGCTCGTCAAGGCCATCGCCCCGGGCACCCACCTCCTGTTCGTCGGCGACGTCGACCAGCTGCCCTCGGTCGGCGCCGGCGAGGTCCTGCGCGACCTGCTGGCCGCCGAGGAGGAGATCCCCCGGGTACGGCTGACCCACATCTTCCGCCAGGCCCAGGAGTCGGGGGTGGTCGTCAACGCCCACCGCGTCAACACCGGCCTGCCCCCGGCGCTCGCGGGCATGAACGACTTCTTCCTGTTCCCCTGCGAGGAGCCCGAGGAGATCGCCGCCCTCACCGTCGACGTCGTCGCCAACCGCATCCCGCGCCGTTTCGGCCTCAACCCGCGCCGTGACGTGCAGGTCCTGGCCCCGATGCACCGCGGCGCCGCCGGAGCCGGCAACCTCAACAACGCCCTGCAGGAGGCCCTGACCCCCTCCCGCGAGAACATGCCCGAACGCCGCTACGGAGGACGGGTCTACCGCATCGGCGACAAGGTCACCCAGCTGCGCAACAACTACGAGAAGGGCGCGGCCGGGGTGTTCAACGGCACCGTGGGAACCGTCGTCGACATCAGGCCCGACGAGCACAAGCTGACCGTGCTGACCGACGAGGACGAGAACGTCGAGTACGTCTTCGACGAGCTCGACGAGCTCGCCCACGCCTACGCGGTGTCGATCCACCGCTCCCAGGGGAGCGAGTACCCGGCCGTGGTCATCCCGCTGGCCACCAGCGCCTGGATGATGCTGCAGCGCAACCTGCTCTACACCGCCATCACCCGCGCCAAGAAGCTCGTCGTCATCGTCGGCTCACGGCGCGCGCTGGCCCAGGCGGTACGCACCCGCGGCGCCGGGCGGCGCCACACCAGCCTCACCCACCGGCTGCGCCACCCCTGAGCCCGCACGTGGGCCCGTACGTGGGCCCGCCGGCCCGGCTCGCCATCTGGCCCCCCTTGAAGCCCTTCCGAGCCCTCCCAGCCCCCGGATCAACCGGGATGCCCGGCTCCCGACACGCCGCGGTGCCGGGACCGCCCCGCCAAGGGCCGCCCCGGCACCGCCCACCGCCCCACCGCCACCTCGGTGCCACCGGGCGACGGTGAGGTCATTCGGCCGGGCAGACCGTGCCCGGCGCGGGCAGCGTCAGATCGATCAGGTAGGCGGTGGCGTACCTGATCGGGCACTTCCTGCCCATCAGGTACAGGGCATGCCCGGGGCCGTCGTAGGCCACCGTGACCGAGCCGGGGATCATCGCGGTGAAGCTCTCGGTCCACACCTGGTCACCCGGCATGGCCCAGACCCGCATGTTGCCGACGATCATCTCGGCGAAACCGGACCCGTCGCCACCCCGGGCCCGCTTCACCGCGTCGGCGAACGCCAGCCATCCGGAATGGCCGGGTCCCGGGTCGGGCGGGAAACCGAGGGAGCGCAGATGCCACCCTGTCAGCTCCGCCTTCCCGAACCCGGCGGTGGTGACCGCGATCGGCTCACGGTCGGCGTCGGCGGTCAGCTCGCGCCACAGGGCCCCGGCGTCCTGACCGTGCAGCGCGCAGGCCGGTGTGGCCGCGCACCAGCGGGTGAAACCGGCGAACACCCTCTCCGCCGGGCGCAGCCACATCGTCATCTGATCGAAGAACCCCCGGGTCTGGTTGATCACCCCGTCGAGGTACACGGCGCGGATGCGCCGCGGGAACAGCCGGGCGTAGGCGGCCGAGGCCACCCCGCCGTAGGAGTTGGCCATGAAGCTCAGCCTCTCCTCGCCCTCCACTCTCATCCGGCCCGGCGGACGGCACCACCGGGATGTCCGCCGTATCGGTGCGGGGGATGTCCCGGTGGGGACGACCGGCTGGTGCGGCCCGTCCGTGATCGGTCACCCTGGAGGCGACATCGGAGGAGGGGCATGGACGAGCGCGCGGGTCACGGTGTGCCGCCCTGGCGGGTGCTGCTCGGCGCCCCGCTGCGGGCATGGGCGTGGCGCGAGCTGGCGTACACGCTGGCGATCGTGCCGATGGCCGTCGCCGGGACGCTCTACCTGCTCGTCGTGGCACTGAGCGCGTTGATGACGACCAGCCTCGTCGGGGTACCGCTGCTGGCGCTGTGCGTGCTGGGCGCCAGAGGCCTGGGCAGGGTCAACCGCGCGCTGGCCGTGACGCTGGCCGCGGTGGCGATCCCCGCCCCTCCCGCCCCGCGCCCGGGGCCGGGCCTGCTCGACCGGCTCGCCGCGGCGCTCGGCGACGTCACCGGGTGGCGCGCCGTCGCCCACGGCGTGGCGCGGCTGCCGGCGGCGGTGCCGGCGCTCGCGGCCGCCGCCGGGCTGTGGGGCCTGGGCGTGGTCCTGCTGACCTGCCCGCTGTGGTGGCGCGGCGGCGTCTTCCCCGCCCTGACGCCCGGCACCTGGGCCGGCGCGCTGCTCATGGGCGTGGCCGGGGCGGCGCTGCTGGTGGCGGCCCCGTGGGGGCTTCACCTGGCGCTGGCGCCCGAGCGGTGGATCGCGCGTGCCCTGCTGGGACCCACCCGCGGCGCCCTGCGGATCCGCGCGCTGGAGGAGACGCGCACGCGCGCCGTGGACGACGCGGCCGCCGAGCTGCGCCGTATCGAACGCGACCTGCACGACGGCACGGCGGCCCGGCTGGTGACGCTGGCGATGACGCTGGGCATGGCCCAGGAGGACCTCACCCACGCTGCCCACGCTGCCCACGCAGCCCGCACCGCCCGTACGGCTCACGACGGGAGCGACGGGAGCGAGCACCTCGAGCGCGCCCGCGCGCTCGTCGACGGCGCGCACCGCAACGCCAAGGACACCCTGACCGAGCTGCGCGAACTGATCCACGGCATCCACCCGGCCGCGCTGGACAAGGGCCTGGAGGTCGCCCTGACCACCCTGGCGGCGCGCAACCCGCTGCCCGTCACCGTGCGGGCCGACCTGCCGCGGCGGCCCTCGCCCGCGGTGGAGAGCATCGTCTTCTTCTGCACGGCGGAACTGCTCGCCAACGTCGTCAAGCACAGCGGCGCCCGGCGGGCCCGCGTCGAGGTAGGGGCGCACCGTGGCCTGCTGCGCCTGCTGGTACGCGACGACGGCACCGGCGGCGCCGTGATGGGCGCCGGAACCGGGCTGAGCGGCCTGGCCGGCCGGATCGGCGTGGTGGACGGAACGATCACCGTTCACAGCCCGCACGGAGGGCCTACGGTGGTCACCGTCGAGCTGCCCCTGCACATCTGAACGGAAAAGCCGCATGCGCATCGTGATCGCCGAGGACGCCGTGATGCTCAGGGACGGCCTGTGCCTGCTGCTGACCTCCCGCGGCCACGAGGTGGCCGCGGCCGTGGGGGACGGCGAGGCGCTGCGGGCGGCGGTGGACGAGCACCGCCCCGACCTCGCGGTGATCGACGTGCGCATGCCGCCCACCCACACCGACGAGGGCCTGCGCGCCGCGATCGAGATCCGCCGCGCCCACCCGCGGGTGGGCCTGCTGGTGTTCTCCCAGTACATCGAGACCCACTACGCCGCCCGGCTGCTGGCCGGCGGGGCCCACGGGGTGGGATACCTGCTGAAGGAACGCGTCGCCGACGTCAAGGACTTCCTGGAGGCCCTGCGGCGGATCGCGGCGGGGGAGACCGTCCTGGACCCGCAGGTCGTCACCCAGATCATGGGCGCCGCGAAACGGGCGGAGGCACTGCGGGACCTCACCCCCAGGGAGCGCGAGGTGCTGTCGCTGATGGCCCAGGGGCGCTCCAACAGCGCGATCGCCGAGGCGTTGTTCCTGTCCTACGGCTCGGTGGAGAAGCACGTGACGCAGATCTTCACCAAGCTCGGCCTGCCCCCGTCCGACAACGACCACCGCCGGGTGCTCGCCGTCCTGCACTACCTGCAGACCTGAGCACGCCCGGCCCGCCGCCGTGCTCTCGTTCCCGTGCTCTCGTTCCCGTGCCCGAACAAGGCGTGCCCGGCGTGGTCCCGGGGCGCGGGGTCACGCGGGCGCGGTGCCGTGCTCCGGTGACAGGCCCAGCAGATCTTGCAGGGCCCGCTGCCCGGCCGCGCTGACGGCCAGGGCGCGCTCGGAGCCGATCCGGGTCACCCACCCGCGCTCCAGCGCGGTCGCGCACAGGACCGCTCCGGCGCTGCCGGCCAGGTGCGGGCGGCGTTCGGTCCAGTCCAGGCAGGCCCTGGCCATCGGACGGCGGCCGCCCGCGGGCAGCCGCGCGCCGAGGTCGGTGGCGAACCATTCCAGCCCGGCCCGGCTGAGCGCGAACCCTCCCTCCTGCCACAGCAGCCCGCGCGCGGTGAGCGCGTCGGTGATCGCCACCCCGAGCCGGCCGGCCAGGTGGTCGTAGCAGGTACGCGCCTGCGCCATCGCCCGTGCCGCTCCGGCGGCGCGCAGCGTCCCCGGCCGGGCGGCACCACCCGTACCGCTCCGGCCCCCCGCCCCGTGACCGGACCCGCCGGTACGGCCGGGTTCGCCGGGTTCGCGGGGTTCGCCGGGGCGGCCGGTCGTCAGGGCGCAGGCGGCCAGGTCCTCCACGAGCTGGGCCACCTGCGGCGAGGCCAGGCGCACGTACCGGTGACGCCCCCGGCGCTCCTCGGCCAGCAGCCCGCCGCCGACGAGCCGCGACAGGTGCTCGCTGGCGGTCGAGGCCGCCACCTGCGCGTGCGCGGCCAGCCGGCCGGCGCTCCAGGCCCGCCCGTCCAGCAGGGCCAGGCAGAAACGGGCACGGGTGTCGTCGGCGAGCAGGGCGGCCAGGGCCGCCAGCGGCACCGGGGCGGTGGAGCTCATCGCCCCATCATCGGCCCACCCCGCCCGGCCCGTTCACCCGCCCCCACCGAACGCCCCGACGGCGCCCGCCCGGCCCGCTCAGCCCGCCCGGCGGGCCTGGACGTCCTCGGCCGGCCCCGGCCGGTCGCGGCCGGAGCGCGGGGAGCGGGCCTCACTCCGGCGGCAGCCGGAAGACCTGGTCCAGGGCCGTCACCCGGAACAGGTGACGCAGGTAGGACGTCAGCGCGACGATCCGCATGCTCGCCCGGTGCTCACCGGCGCAGTTGTAGACGTTGATCAGCGCCGCCACCCCGGAGGAGTCGACGAAGTCCAACCCTGACAGATCCAGCGCCAGATCGCTCACCTGCCCGGAGAACAACTCCCGCACGAAGGCGAACAGCTCCGGCGCGGTGTCGTAGTCCAGATCACCGGTCAGCACGAGCAGGGTCGTGTCCGGAGGAACGGCACGCACCTCGGTACGGAACGGGGTCTTTTCCAGCATCTGTCGTCAGATCTCCTGATCGGCGCGGGTGAAGCGCGCCACCTCGATCCCCTGGGCCAGCATGCGGCGGGCCCGGGGGAAGTCTCGTAGTTCGTCGTGAAGGACACCCAGTCCCACCCGCAGTGCCTCGGCCGTGACCCCGCGCGCGCCCAGCACCGACCCGGTCCAGCCGACGAAGTCGGTGAACACCGGCGCGTCGTCGACGTACAGCGCCGCGCCCAAAAAGTCGATCAGGTGGCCCAGGTCCTCGGCGGTGGCCTCCAGCTGCTGGGGATCGTAGGCCGCCACCGGCGGGTAGGTGCGGGCCAGGGCCGCCATCGCCCGCTCCAGCAGCTCGGCGCGCCGGCGCCGCAGGTGGGTGTACTCCTCGTCGCCCAGGTGGGCCAGCGCGCCGGGCACCGCCGGCAGCGCGGGCACGCCCTCGCGCTCCAGCCGGTCGGCGGCGGCGTCGGCGGCGGGCGCCCAGGCGTCGGCGCCCAGCAGCCGCGCGTAGCGGCCGTCGCGGCCGAACCCGCCGCCCCCGGCCATCACCGGCACCCCGGCGCTCTGGCAGGCGGTGATCGTGGCGTGCGCGCGGGGCAGGCGGGTGGCCAGCGCGCAGCCCAGCGCGACGACGTCGGGACCGCTCTGGTGCAGATGGGTGATCAGATGCGGGCCCGGCACGTCGGCGCCCAGGAAGTCGACCCGCCAGCCGCGCAGCCGCAGCACCTCGGCCAGCAGGCGGGTGGGCAGCGCGTGGTACTCGCCGTCGGTGCAGGCCACGGTCACGCGCCCGCGGGTGGGCCGGGGGCGCACGTACGTGGCGATCGCGGCGACGGCGCGTTCGCTGACGGCGGTGGCGCCGTGCTCGCGGGCCACCGACCACTCGTTGGCCGCCCACAGCTCCCCGATGCGCCGCTGGGCGGGCGCGATGAGCTCCAGCAGCAGCCGCTCGGGATCGGCCCCCGCCCGCAGCAGGCCCACCACCAGGTCGACGGCGGCGAACTCGTCGGCGCGCCCGACGCACTCGAGGTAGTCCTCACCCGCGCGGGCCAGGCCGGCGCCGGTCAGGGCGGCCGTGCTCATCGCCGGGGCCTGGCGCGCACGGCCAGCAGCGCCCGGTCGTCCTGGACCTCGCCGCCCAGCCAGTCGGTACTGATCTGCTCCAGCCGTTCGACCACCGCCGCCGCGGGCATGCCCGCGCACTCGGCCAGCGCGTTCTTGAGCCGTTGCTCGCCGTACATCTGCCGGCCGGTGGGCCCGCCGAACGCCTCGGTGATCCCGTCGCTGTAGAGCAGGCACAGCTCGCCGGGGGCCAGGTCGATCTCGGCGGGGGTCAGCACCGTGCGGGAGAGCGCGCCGAGCATGGAGCCGCGGGCCGGGCACTCGTGCACGCTGCCGTCGCGGCGCAGGATCAGCGGCGGAGGATGGCCGGCCACCGCCAGGCCGACGCGCAGGTGACCGTCGTCGGTGGCCCGCACCGTGGCCAGCACCAGGGTGACGTAGGGGTTGGGGGTGGGCGAGCCCAGCAGGGAGCGGTTCAGCAGCGACACCAGCCGTTCGGGGCGCTCCTCGACCAGCAGCAGGCTGCGCAGGCAGTGACGGACCTGCCCGGCCAGCACGGCGGCGCGCGGCCCCTTGCCGCACACGTCGCCCAGGACCACCATCGCCTCGGCCGGTGAGCCCCCGAACCCCCCGAACCCCCCGAAGCCCTCGGAGCCGGCGGGAGCGTCGGGGTCGGTGGGGTCGGTGGGGTCGGTGGTGGCGGGGGAGCCGGGCGCGGGGGGATCGGGCAGGTAGACGTCGTAGAAGTCACCGCCGATGAGACCGGCCTGGCGGGCGGCGCGCAGCGATCCGGCCAGCTCCACCCCGCGCAGGTGCGGCAGCGCGGGGGGCAGCAGGTCGTCGCTGAGGATGGCGTTGGTGGTGCTCTGCTCCTGGTAGAGGGCGGCGGCCGAGATGGCCGCCCCGGCCCGGGCGGCGAACAGCCGCACCAGGGTCTCGGCGTCCTCGTCGAAGGTCGGCCCGTCGGCGCGGCGGGCCAGTACCAGCGCGCCGGCCGGCACCCCGTTGCCCGGCAGCGGCGTGACGATCAGGTGCCCGGCCGGGCCGAACTCCTCCGGCAGCACCCATTCGGGCACCTGGCCGGGGTCCAGCCAGCGGCTGGGCACCGGCGGGAACCCGGCCAGCGCCTCGGTCAGCCCGGGCACCTGCCCGACGGCGTTCAGGGCGACACCGCCCTCCTGCAGGCGCCGATCGTCGCCGCTCAGGCGCAGCCAGTCGGCCCGGCGGCGCCCGGTGGGCGGCAGCACGACCATCGCGGTGTCGGCCAGGAGGGGAACGGCCAGCTCGATCGCGATGCGGGCGCAGCGTCGCAGGTTCAGCGAGGCCGACAGCCTGTGCCCGGCCTCGATGAGGAACGCGGTGCGTCCCCGCTCGGCCAGCAGCGCGTCGGTCCTGGCCGACTCGGCGCTGACGTCACGCAGGTACCAGGCCCGGTGGGCGACGCCGAAGCTCTCGCGGCGCACCAGCAGCCGCCGCCCTTCGTGCTCGTGCTCGCGGCTCTCCCCTTCGGCCGCCCGCCCCTCCAGCAGCGCCGCGGCCGGGCCCGGGGACGGCACGTGGCCCGGGACGATCTGCGGTGCCAGCTCGGCCGCGACGGCGTTGCGCATCACGACCACGCCGGAGGCGTCGCACACGACGATCCCCTCGCCGCACTCCTGCACGATGGCGCGCAGCAGCCGCTCGCCCGGCGCGCGCCCGTACGGGGGGTCGGGCTCGGCGCCGTGCTCACCGCAGGGACGTCGCCCGGCGGACGGGCCGGGGACGCCGTCGGCCTGGCCCAGGCCGGTCAGACCGGCCAGGCCGCCGATGGAGGAAGGTCCTGTCATCACCCGGGGCTTTCCGTTCGCGTAGAGGCAGACCAGATTATCTTTTCGCCGCCCGGGGGCGGACCGGCCTGGGCCGGACGGGCGGGGAGCGGCGCTGGGAAGACCCGTGGACACCACCCTGCCCGCCGCCGCGGCGTTGATGCACACCGGCCCCGGCGGGGACGGCGTACCTGGCCGACGGCGGTTTCGGCCCGGTGCCCCCGCCGCCGCCCCGAAGACGGTCCCGGCTGGTCACCGCGGCGTCACGTGATCGGGGTCCGGTGTTTTTCCGGCCTTACGAAGAGACCGAAATGTTACCAAACCGGGCGCAACCATGCTCAGCCACCATGCATCTCCTATTAGTGTTTTAAGCGCACTTTGTTGTAGTGGGGGAGAGAAATTGTGCTGATCGTAGAAAGCCGACACCTCAGGACGCCGCTGGCCGGTCTGGCCCTGGCGACCGCGGCGGTGCTGGCCACCGCCTGCTCCGGGGGGGCCGCTACGAAGGACTCCGGAGCCAGGCCCGGCTCCGGGACCGAGGCGGCACCCGCCGCCTCCAGCACGCCCACACCCGCCGCGCCCGTCATAAAGATCAGCCCCGCCGACGGCGGCAAGAGCGTGCGCCCCAACAAGAAGGTCGTCGTCACCGCCACCGGCGGCGCCCTGGAGGAGGTCGTCGTCAAAAGCGGCGACCAGCCCCTCGACGGCGACTTCGACGCCGAGCGCACCCGCTGGGTCTCCAGCACCCCCATGATCCCCGCCAGCGACTACACCGTCTCGGCACGCGCCGTCGACGGCACCACCGCCACCAGCTCCTTCCGCACCCTCAAACCCGAGCGCGAACTCCAGGTCGCCGACGTGACCCCGGCCGTCAAGGGCGAGAAGGTCGGCGTGGGAGCCCCCATCATCGTCACCTTCAACCAGCAGATCACCGCCAAGGCCGGCAAGGCGGCCGTGGAAAGGGCCCTGGAGGTCACCTCGGAAAAGCCCGCCCAGGGCGCCTGGAGGTGGATCAACGACACCACCGTGATCTACCGCACCGCGAAATTCTGGCAGCCCCACCAGAAGGTGACCTTCACCGCCCGCCTCAAGGGCGTCCAGGGCGGCAAGGACATGTACGGCACCAAGAACACCACCAAGGTCATCCGCATCGGCCCCGCCCAGATCGCCACCATCGACACCCGCAAGCACAAGATGATCGTCAAGCGCGACGGCAAGGTCGTGCAGACCATGCTCATCAGCGCCGGCAACGCCACCACCCGCGAGTACACCACCACCAGCGGCATCCACCTGGTGATGGGCAAGTCCAACCCCGAGCGCATGATCTCCCCGGGCCGCAAGAAGGGCGACCCCGGCTACTACGACCTCATGATCAACCACGCCGTCCGCTTCTCCAACAGCGGCGAGTACGTCCACGCCCTCAACAACGTCTGGGCCCAGGGCCGCCGCAACGTCAGCCACGGATGCATCAACTCCCGCCCCGACCAGGCCCGGTGGTACTACAACCAGGTCCAGCGCGGTGACGTGATCACCATCAAGGGCACCGACCGCGAGATGGAGTGGAACAACGGCTGGGGTTTCTGGCAGATGCCCTTCAAGCAGTGGAAGAAGGGCAGCGCCGTCAGCGGCTGACGCCACCCAACAGACCGCGAGGGGGGGGGGGGGGGGGGGGGGGGGGGGGGACCCCCCCCCCCCCCCCCCCCCCCCCCCCCCCGCCGCCGCCGACCACGCCTTCGCCCTGCTCCCGGCGATCGGCTGACCGCCCCGC
>NZ_JBVJIA010000046.1:0-53726 GCF_055586505.1 Streptosporangium sp. NPDC050148
CCCCCCCCCCCCCCCCCCCCCCCCCCCCCCCCCCCCCCCCCCCCCCCCCCCCCCCCCCCCCCCCCCCCCCCCCCCCCCCCCCCCCCCCGCCGCCGTTCCCGGTCTCCTCCTCGCCGTTCCCGGCTTCCGCTCGTCCTCATGCGCGACCCGGCCTCTCGCGTCGTGCGCGACCCGGCCTGTCGCGTCCCCCTACGCGACCCGGCTTTTCGTGGCCTCGCGCGGTCTCGCGGCGGGGTGTTTCCCGCCTCCGACCTGGGCGATCACGGTCCGGCCGCGCCGCCTCGCACCGGCACCGCACGGGCGGGGAATCGGCCGTGGCCGGTTAGGCCCGAACGTGCAGGGCAAGTGCTCTGGCAACCGGCTGTGAAAGGAGGGGACCGTGGAGGCAACCATCGCGCTGCGTCTGCCGCGTGACGCCGCGAGTGTTCCCGTCATCAGGCAACTTCTCGACTCCTCGCTGCAGGCCCTGGGCGTCATCCCCCAGATCCGCGAGGACATCCAGCTCATGCTCTCGGAGGCGTGTTCCAACGTCATCCAGCACGCCACCCCCAGCGACGACTACATGGTCAGCACCGAGCTGTCCCGGGACCGTTGCGTGATCAAGGTGGTGGACGCCGGCAACGGCTTCGACTTCGACGGCGCCTTCTCCCCCGCCCCCACCTCCGAGCACGGCAGGGGACTGCTGATCATGCAGGCCCTGGCCGACGACATCCGGTTCGTCAACCGGCACGAGAAGGGCTCGATCGTCTGCCTGGAGAAGGCACTGCGCTTCGTCGACGACGCCCCGGGGCTGTCACTGCTGCTCAACGAGGAGCTTGAGCTCGACGAGGGCGTCCCCCAGGTAGTCGGTGACGGTCCACACGTCGGGGACCATCTCCCGGCAGGCGATCACGCCGACGTCAAGTGAGCCGTCGTAGGAGAAGACCGTGATGTTCAGCCCTCCGCTGGCGTCGGTCACCACCGAGACCGGGTGGTACGCCAGCAGCCGGGCGCCGCTGATGTAGAGCGGGAGCTGCGGGCCCGGGACGTTCGAGATCATCACGTTGATCGGGCCCGCGCTCCCGGCGAAGAGGTTGAAGGCGGCGCGCGCGGCCAGGCCGGTCAGCGCGGCGGGCATCATGTCGCTCATCTCCTGCAGCCAGCGGGCCGGGGCGAGCGAGGAGCGCTCCTTGATCAGCCGCATCGCGTCGCGTACCGCCATCAGGCGTTCCAGCGGGTCGGCCACCTGGGTGGCCAGCGTGGTGATCATGATGGTCACCTGGTTCCCGGTCCGCCGGTCCCCGGGGGTGCGCAGCGAGAACGGCACCCCGGCGACGAGCGGCTGCTCGGGCAGGGAGCCGTGCTTGAGCAGCCACTGGCGCAGCGCCCCGGCGCACACGGCCATCACCACGTCGTTCACGGTGACGCCGAGGGCGTTCTTGACGAGCTTGACGTCCTCCAGCGGCAGGGTGGTGAAGGCGAACCTGCGGTGCGCGCTGATCCTGCCGCTGAACGGGGTGCGGGGGACGACCATGCGGGGCATCTCGGGCACCTCGGCGGTCCCGGCCAGCCGGTTGGCCAGGTGCCGGGTGGCCCGTGAGATCGTCCTGGCCCCGGGCATCTGGGAGACCAGGGGGATCTCGTCCAGGTGCGGGACCGCGTTGACCAGGAAGCGCACCGTGTTGGCCGGGTTGACGACGGCCTTGGCGATCCCCCTGGCGAGCATCTCCCGGGTGTCGATCGTCTCCGCGGGCTCGGCGGGCTCCACGAGCCCCGAAGGCCCCGCGGGATCCTCGGACCCCTCGGATTCCGCGGACTTCGCGGACTTCCCGGACCGCGGGGACTCCGGGAACTCGGGCTCGGCGAGGTCGGGCGGTTCCGGCGAGGTGTCCAGCAGGCCGGCCAGCACGTCGGCGCCGGTGACGCCGTCGACCGCGGCGTGGTGCACCTTCATGTACAGGGCCGTGCGGTTCCCGGCCAGGCCGTGGATCAGGTACATCTCCCACAGCGGCAGCCGCCGGTCCAGCCGGCGGGCGTGCAGCCTGGCCACCTGCTCCCCGAGCTGCTCGTCGCTGCCGGGCGCGGGCAGCGCGAGCTCGCGCACGTGGTAGTCCAGGTCGACCGCGTGCTCCTCGGTCCAGTAGGGGTGGTCCAGTCCGAGCGGGACGGGCACCAGCCTCATCCGGAAGGGCGCCGCCAGGTGCAGCCTCCTGGCCAGCAGCGACACCAGGTCGCCGCGCGACAGCCCGCCCGACAGGATCGCCAGCCCCCCGATGTTCGCGACGTTCGTCGAGGTCTCGAAATTCAGGAACTGCGTGTCCACCGCGTTGAGCTGTCGCACCGTCTACCTCCGGGAAGTCGTCCTCCCATCCTGCTCCCGTGAGGTCGTCAGGGCCAGCGCCGCGAGCGCGGCGAGCATGACCACCGACACCAGGACGAGTGACAGCGGGATGAGAGCGAACACGACGAGAACGGTCATGATCTCACTGATCAACTGCGACACCGGAAAGCCCTGCCCGGTTCGTCCGGCCGTTACACCGCGTTCCAGCGTCCGAGCTTCAGCGCGAGATGGAGTTCTAACCTGTGGGTTCCTTTCTTGAGGTCGCGGTCGGCCAGCTGCTCGATCCTGGTGAGCCGGTAGTACAGGCTGGTGCGGTGCAGGTGCAGCAGCCGGGCGGTCTCCTGGACGTCTCCCCCGCTGTCCAGGTAGGTCTCCAGGGTGACGACGAGCCCGGGGTGCTCGCGCAGCGCGTCCAGCGGCCCGCCGGCATGGCCGGAGGCGTCGGTGACCGGTTCGGCCAGCAGCCGGTACACGCCCAGGTCCGGCCAGCGGGCGACGGGTCCCAGCCTCGGCTCGGCCGCCGCCGCCCTGGCCGCGACGAGCGCCTCGCGGTGCGCCCGTACGGCCGACTCCAGCCCCGGGTGCACGGCGCTCACCCCGGCGCCCGCGCCGGTCCGCGCGACCAGCCGCTCCCCCAGCGCCACCGCGTCCTCACCGCGGTTGAGCAGCAGCACGGCGTGCCGGTCCAGCATGGTGAAGGCCGGGGGGCGCAGTGTCCTGGCCAGTTCCGCGCCGACCGCCTCGCGCACCCCGGCCGGCTCCCCCCGGAGGGCGAGGACGCGCAGCGGTCCCTCGCCGAGCACGCCGGCCGCGCGCCGCACCCCGATCTCGCCGGTGAGCAGGTGGCCCAGGGTGTGGGAGCTGCCGCCGTCGTCGAGCAGGGCGGCGATCGCGGCGGCGTCGCGCACGGCCCTGGCCCGCTCCTGCGGGCTCAGCGGGCCGGCCCCCTCGATGATCCACAGGTAGCCGACCCGGCGGTCCTGGTGGAGCAGCGGCACGCAGAGCCGGCCGACCATGCCGAGCGCGGCGTTCTCGGGGACCCTGACCGGCTCCCTGGCCGTGCTCACCCCGTGCGCCTCCTGCCAGGCGGTCACCTCCGCCGGGACCGACCGCGACAGGATGGCGTGCGCCCTGACCGGATCGGCGTCGCCGTGGTGGGCGCTGTGGGCCACGACCCGGCCCTCCAGGTCGTCCACGGACATGCCCCGGCCCACCGCCGCGGCCAGCGACTCCAGCAGTTCCTGAACATCATCCGCGATCACCGTCCGATCCTACATATGTAGGAAGGATCTCCACCGGCGGAACGATGACGGGCCACCGCGCGCGTCGTAGCGTCACAGTAGTCACAGTCCGGGCGCGCGTCTCGCCAGAGCCGTCCGGCCGATCGGCGGAAGGACGTTCTTTGGAGATGCGCAGCCGCGTCGCCCCGTGGGCCCCGCCCCGGGCACAGCTGCGCCTGACCGAGCTGGAGTCGGAGGTGTCCGGGCTGGGCCTGGACGCGGTGACCCGGCTGGTCGACGCGGTGCTGGCCGAGCACCGGGGCCGCCTCGACGAGGACGGCGTGGTCCTGTACGCGGGCACCAACACGATGAGCGAGCGGGCCAGGGCGGCCCACGAGATCTCCATGGGATGCCGTCCCTCGATGGGCTGGCCCGGCGACAAGTACCAGACCGGCCTGGACGAGCTGGACGTGCTGGAGGTCCTCGTCCCGCTCCAGGTCGCCGCGCTGATGGGCGGCGAGTTCGCCGAGGTGCGGCTGCAGAGCGCCACGCTGGCCAATCTGGCCTGCTACAGCGCGTTCACCGCCCCGGGCGACACGATCGCGGTGCCGCCCGAGGAGGCCGGGGGCCACGGCGCCCGGAACGCGCGGGCCGTGGCAGGCATCCGGGGGCTGCGGGTCGCCGACCTGCCCTACGACGCCGCGCGGCTCGACGTCGACCACGACGCCCTCCCGGCCTTCCTGCGCGAGCACCGGCCCGCGCTCGTGGTGCTCGGCACGGGGCTGATGCTGTTCCCGTACGACGTCGCGCGGGTGCGCGCGGCCTGCGACGAGGTCGGCGCGCTGGTGGTGTACGACGCCTCGCACGTGGCGGGGCTGATCGCCGGCGGCCGGTTCCAGTGCCCGCTGGGCGAGGGCGCGCACCTGCTGACCATGTCCACCTACACCTCCTTCGGCGGCCCTCCGGGCGCGGCCGTGGTGACCCGGGACGAGGAGCTGGCCCGCCGGGTGTCGGCGGCGGCCTACCCGGGCCTGACCGCCAACTACGACGCCTCCCGCCTGGCGCCGCTGGCCGTCGTCGCCGCCGAGCATGCCGCCGGGGGCTCCGGCTACGCCGACCGCTGCCTGGCCAACGCCCGGGCGCTGGCCTCGGCGCTGGACGCGGAGGGCTTCACCGTCTTCGCCGCCGACCGGGGCTGGACCGCCTCGCACCACGTGGCGGTGGACGCCACCGCGTTCGGCGGCGGGGACGAGGCCGCCAGGCTGCTGGCCGAGGGCGGTGTCTACCTCAGCGGCATCGGCCTGCCCGGCCAGGCGCCCGGCGAGCCCATGCGGGGCCTGCGGATCGGCACCCAGGAGGTGACCCGGCGCGGTTTCCCCCCGGAGGCCATGGGCGCGGTCGCGGCCCTGATGCGCCGCCTGCTGATCGACGGCCATGATCCCGCCAGGGTGCTGCGGGACGCGGTGGCGCTGCGCCACGCCACCCCATGATCCCGGACCGGCCCGCTCGACCCCCGGAGGCTCGCCTCCTGGCGGGCCGGTCCGCTTCCCCCTCCTGCCGGTGACCGGCGGGACGGCCCGCGTCCCCCCTCGCGGGCCGCCCCGTCCCGGTCCCCGCCCCGAATCCCGTCCGGTCGCGCTCGCGAGCGTGTCCGGAGGGGATCGGCGTGGCCGCCGTGAGGTCCCGCGGGACCCGGTGGACCCCGCGGGATCGCGCGGAACCTCGGGGCGGGTCAGACCGCCCGGTGGTACTGGTCGGGCCAGCGGGCGCCGGCCGGGGCCAGCTCGCGGGCGGCGAGGTTGGGCCAGTAGGGGTTGCGCAGCAGCTCGCGGCCGAGCAGCACGGCGTCGGCCCGGCCGGAGGCGACGATCTCCTCGGCCTGCCGGGGGTCGGTGATCTCCCCGACGGCCCCGACCGGCAGGTCGGTCTCGGCCTTCACCCGGGCCGCGAACGGCACCTGGTAACCGGGTCCGGTGAGGATGCGCGCCCTGGGGACGTTGCCTCCGGAGGAGACGTCGAGGAGGTCGACGCCGTGGGCGAGCAGGTCCTTGGCGAAGCGGACGGTGTCGTCGACGCTCCAGCCCTCGCGGTCGTCGGCGGGGTCCTCGGCGAGCCAGTCGGTGGCCGAGATGCGGAAGAAGACGGGAAGCTCCTCGGGCCAGACCGCGCGCACCGCGTCGACGACCCGGAGCGCGAACCGCGTCCGGCCCTCGTAGGAGCCGCCGTAGGCGTCGGTGCGGTGGTTGCTGAACGGCGAGAGGAACTCGCCGATCAGGTAGCCGTGCGCGCCGTGGACCTCGGCCACCCGGAAGCCCGCGGCCAGCGCCCGCCGGGCCGCGGCGGCGAAGGCGTCCACGAGCCGGTCGATGCCGTCGGTGTCCAGCTCCTCGGGGACGGGGTGGCCGTCGGCGAAGGGGATCGGGCTCGGCGCGACCGGCCGCCAGCCGTTCTCGCCGGGACCTGTGGGGGCGCCGCCCTGCCAGGGGCGGCGGGTGGAGGCCTTGCGCCCGGCGTGCGCGAGCTGGATGGCGGGCACGGCACCGTGCTCGGACAGAAAACGGGTGATGCGGGCGAACGCCTCCTGCTGGCGGTCGTTCCACAGGCCGAGGTCGGCCGGGCTGATGCGGCCCTCCGGCGTCACCGCGGTGGCCTCGGCCATGACGAGCCCGGCGCCGCCCACCGCGCGGGCGCCCAGGTGGGTCAGGTGCCAGTCGGTCGGCACCCCCTGCTCCGGCCCCTCCTCCGCCGCGCAGTACTGGCACATCGGAGACATCCAGATCCGGTTGGGGACGGTGAGGCTGCGCAACGTCAGGGGCTCGAACAGGGCGCTCACGGCCGTACTCCTTCTCACGCGGGGGCATCCGGGGGTGACGCGGGGACGGGCTCCCCGGCTCACGGTCATACGATAAACGACGTACTACGAGAGATGTCAAACTACGATCGTTCTCGTACAATCATGACGACCCGCGAGAAGGGAGACCGCGTGCCGACCGCCCCCGCCGCCAGGACCCTGGACCACCCCGAGCCCGGCGAGATCACCCTGGAGGGCGTGCTGCACGCGCTGTCCGACCCGATGCGCCTGCAGATCGTGCGCTTCCTGTGGCCGCTGGAGGAGGACGAGGAGGCCCCCTGCTCGGCGATCGACCTGGCGATCACCAAGTCGACCACCACCCACCACTTCCGGGTGCTGCGCGAGGCGGGCGTGATCAGGCAGGTCTACCGGGGCACCGCCAAGATGAACGCGCTGCGCCGCGGTGACCTCGACGCGCTCTATCCCGGCCTGCTCGACGCGATCCTGACCGCCGACGCGGCCCGGCGCGAACGCGAGGAGCCGCTCGCCCGCTCCCCCGCGTGACCCCGGCCGGGGCTCCCGGCACCTCCCGGGCCGGTGCCGCCGGAATCCGCGGACCCATCGAGAGGGCGGGCGGCGCGCCGGGCCGGGGCGAGCCGGCGGGCGAATCGTCGGTGGCGCGCAGTACCGTCCTGGCATGTGCCGGAGTATCAAGACCCTTCGTGAGCCCTACGTCAGCGACGTGACCGAGGAGGACGTACGAGCCGCCGCGCTCCAGTACGTCCGCAAGATCTCGGGATTCCGTGCCCCGTCGGCGCGCAACGCCGAGGCGTTCGACAGAGCCGTGGAGGAGGTGGCCGCGGCCACCCGGACCCTGCTCGGCGACCTGCGGCTGAAGCAGGTCGCCCGCGACTGACCGGGGCTCCGGGCGCCGCGGCCTCCACCACCGGGCCTCGACCACCGGGGCTCCGGACACCTGGCCTCCGGATGGCCGGGCCCTGAACACCCGAGCCCCGAACGTTCAGGCCCTGAAGATCCGGGTCCGGAGCACGGGCCCGGAACGCCGGAAGCCCGGCATGCGCGCAGGCATGCCGGGCCGTGAGTCACGCCGGGTCCCGGCCGGTGATGGCCGGTGGGCCGATGGGCCGGTATCGACCCCCGAGCGATACCGACCGGCGCACAGGACCGGGGCCCGGGTCCGCTGACGCCTGCCCGGACACGGCGGCGGTGCCGCCCGTCCGAAAGACGCCGGCGCCACCCGTCCGGCACGGCGCCGTCTGCCGGACCTGGCGCCGGTCACCCGGGCCTGGCGCCGTTCGACGAGCGTGGCGCCGGCCACCCGGGCACGGAGGTCACCCGCGCGTGTTCGAGGAGCCGAACAGCCTGCTCGCGAACATGATCACCACGCCCACCAGGCCGATGATCAGCGCCCACTTGATGAGCGTGAACAGGAAGCCCAGAACCGAGCCCAGCAGGAGGAAGGCGATCACCACGGCCGCCACGATCAACAGAATTCGTCCCATGCCCCCACGCTAGGCCCCGCCGCCGCCCGGCGGCAGGGCCCGGCGCCGATGTCAGGGACAAGCCAGGGTTCCCCCTCAGGGTCGCCCGGACCCCACCGAGGACGCGCCGGGGACGCGTCGGGGAAGCGCCGGGGCGGGGGCCGGGCTCCGTCGGCCGGCCACCCCGCCGTCCGAACACCGCCGTCCGAACACCGCCGTCCGAACACCGCCGTCCGAACACCGCCGTCCGAACACCGTCGGCCGGACGCCGTCGGGCGACCGTCGTCAGCCGGCCACCGTCACCGCAGCACCGACCGGCCGCCGACCAGGGGCAGCCGCACCGAGGTCCGCGCGGGCTCGACCGAGACGCCGGTGCCCGGGGGCAGCCGCAGGGTGAAGTCCCGGTCGGTGGACAGCAGCACGACGCCGATGCGGTGACCGGCCTTGAACACGTGGTCGTTCGGCTGCAGGTCGAAGCCGAAGTCGTAGAAGCGGCCCTCGCGCAGCAGGTCGGTGCGGGAGGCGGAGTGACGGTTGCGGACGTCGATCCACCCCCGCGTGATGATCTTGTAGGGGGCGGTCACCGTGACGTGCTCGGCCAGCCGCGCGCACCCGGTGTCGCCCGCCACGCCCTGGCCGTAGCAGACCGGGGTGTCGCCGTAGACGACGTCGCCGTAGGCGCGGGCGTCGGTGCCGTAGTCCACCAGCAGCGCCGTCAGGTAGGGCGAGCGCCCGCCCTTGAACGAGGCCCGTACCGAGATCTCCGGGGTGCCGGACAGGCGCGTGTCGCGGGTCAGCGGGGCCGAGAGGTAGGCCAGGCGGTTGGGGTCGGTCGCCTCGGCGTTCTCGGCGAGCAGCTCGGCGGTGCGGACGCTCTGGTCGACGAAGGACTCCACGGCGCGGTCCCGGGAACGGCCGACGTCCAGGGTGCCGTTACGGCCGCCGGAGCCCGGGGCCAGGTGGAGCCGGACGTCCTCGGTGCCCGGCAGCGGCCACGAGGCGTGCCGTTCCCACCGGCCCGGCCCGGACTCCACGTCGGCCTGGGGCTCGTTCATGATGCCGTTGGACAGGCCGTACAGGTGGTGGTCGAACCAGTGGTGCAGCTGGCGCAGCCACTCGGCGTTGCGCCCGGCGTAGGAGAACGGGTTGAAGTGGCCGCCCTGGTGGAGCCAGATCTTGCGGGGCACGTTCCGCTCGGCGAGGGCGTCCCACCACTGCACGGCCTGCTTGGTCTTGACGTTCCAGTCGTTGAGGCCGTGCACCAGGAAGACGGCCGCGCGGACCTTGCGCACGTCGTCGAGGTAGTTGCGCCGGTCCCAGAAGTCGGAGTAGTCGCCGGTGACGCGGTCCTGTTCGCGTTCGATCGCGTCGACGAACGCGCCGCAGGCCTTCTGGGCGTCGGCGCGCGTCAGCACGTAGCGGGCCAGCACGTCGGCGTCCTCACCCTGGTAGCCGCCGGGGGCCAGCACGCCGCCGTTGGCGCGGTAGTAGTCGTACCAGGAGGAGATGGCCGCGATCGGCACGATCGCCTTGAGTCCCTTGACGCCGGTCGCGGCGACCGCGTTGGGCAGCGTGCCGTTGTAGGAGACGCCGATCATGCCGACGTTCCCGGTGGACCAGCCGGCCTTGACCTCGTTCCCGGCGGCGTCGAAGGCGCGGGCGCGGCCGTTGAGCCAGTCGATCGCGGCCTTGGGGCCGGCGGTCTCGTTCGGCAGGCCGGTCGTGGGACAGCCGGTCGCCCGTCCCGAGCCGAGGTTCTCCACCAGGACGACCGCGTATCCGCGGGGCACGAAGTAGTTGTCGTAGTAACCGCGGAAGGGCGGGGCCTCGGCGCGGGCCACGTCCAGGCCGTCGACGCCGAACATCTCGTCGCGCAGGTCGTCGAACTTGTTGCGCCGGTACTCCATGCCCGCGGGGTCGGAGCCGTCGAGGTCGACGACGTGGTTGGGCACGTCGTTGCCGCCGGCGTAGTAGGGGCTCGCCTCCATGATGACCGGCACCTTGAGGCCGGAGGCGGTCGCCCTGGGACGCATGATGTCGGCCGCGACCCGGTCGGGCAGCCCGTCGGCGTCGCTGTCGACCCCGGCGACCTCGACGAACACCGTCTCGGTCAGCGCGTCGGCGCGCGAGTGGACCGGCTGGGTCTCACCGTCGCGGACCGCGGGCGCGGCCGTCGGCGCGGTGACCGGCGCCGCCGCGGCAGGGGCGCCGGCGACCGGCGTCCCGGGGAGCGGTGGATCGGCGGGCGACGCCGCGGCGGGCGACGCGACGGCCGGAAGCACGGCGAGCGGCACGGCGGCCACCGTCGCGGCGACGATCATCTTCCATCTGTTCATCAGGAAGGCTCCCAGAAGGTAGCTGAATATCTGACTACTCCGGTCAATCTCCTGCGAAGCAATCTTGACCTGCAAGATCGAAGGTATAACGAATGAGCGGCTATCCCGCGTTACGCGCGAGTTCCAGCGCGTATTCGGGGAACCAGTCGCCCGCCCTGGGCTCCCCGCGGTGGCACTCACCGTCCGACTCTCCCGGTCGCTTGATCCACAGGAAGGCGTCCACCCGTTCCCGGCCGGTCTCGGTGGTCGGCTCGGTGCCCAGCGCGCGTCCCTTGGGGTTGCACCAGGCGTCGTCGCCGTGGGCGTCGCGGACGGGGCCGTTGCCGTTGCGGGAGGTGTCGATGACGTAGTGGGCGCCCCCCAGCCCGTCGGAGAGCCTGCGGGCGACGGCGACGCTCTCCTCGACGGTGAAGAAGTTGCTGACGTTGAAGGCGAAGCCGTCTGCCTGAGGGACCCCGGCCCTGCGCATGGGCTCGGCCCAGTCGTCCGGGTTCTTGATCCAGCCGGCGTTCCCGGCGTCCACGTAGACCTTGGTGGCGGGCTGCCTCTTGAGCGTCTCCACCGCACCGCGGAGCAGGTCCAGGCGCTCACCGGCCTGGCCGCCCCGGGTGCAGTTGTCGAGGATGTGGGCCAGCGCGTCGGGTTCGACGATCACCCAGGCGGGCCGGTCGCCGATGCCCGCGGCGAACCTGCCGATCCAGGCGCGGTACTCGTCCGCGCCCGCGGCGCCGCCCGCGGAGAACCGCCCGCAGTCGCGGTCGGGGATGTGGTACGCCACCAGGACCGGTATGCGCCCCGCCTGCCGGGCCTTGGTCGTGATGTCGGCGACCCTGCCCTGGGGGTCCTGGTCGCCGATCCAGATGGCGTTGGGACGGTCGGCGATCCGGCGGATCAGCGCGGCCTCCTCGCTCTTCCCCTCCCCCTCCAGCCTGCGGACCTCCTGGGCGGCGGCGCTGTCGGGGTCCACGTAGAAGCCCGTGCCCGCGGGGCTCTCCGGGGAGGCCGGGGGCGCGGAGGAGGCGGCCGTGGCGGGCGTGCCGGATCCGGACGCGCCCGGACCGGCCGGGCCGGGGTCGGCCGCGCAGGCCGCCGTGGCGAGCGCGAGGGCCAGCGCGACGGCGAGACCGTACCTGTTCATCGAGTACCTCCGGCGTGCGGACCCCGGGACCGTTCCTGGGGAGGGGAAGTGACGGGACGCCGTGCGGCGTCCGCGCGGGTCCCCGTGGGAGTCGCGGGGGTCGTGGAGGTGTCCGCGCGGGTCTCGGCGGGGGTCCGCACGGGGGCCTCCGCGGGTGACTCGGCGGGCGTCCTGGTCCACGGGTCCGCCTGCCGGCGCGACCGCGGCTCCCCCTGGACGCGGACCCAGCGCGCCGGGGACGGCGTGCCCCGCTCGGTGACACCGAACAGCATGTACCACCCCGGAGGGACCAGGGCGGGATTGGAGGGAATCGTCACGATGATGCCGCTCTTCACCCGGATGAAGTTCAGCCTGATCGAGCGCTGCTCCACGTCGGTGACGTGGGTGACCGCGCTCGGGCGCATCAGCCGCACCTCGCGGATGCGGGCGGCGTCGGGGGTCTGGAAACCGGCCCGGCGGCCCGGTCCCACGCTCTCGCGCCCGCCGGTGAACACCGGCGCCTTCTCCCCGTTGTGCAGGTAGGTCGGGGTGTAGATCTCGATCCGCTGGTCGAAGGTGCCGGGGAGCGACCCCACCTCGTCGGCGAAGAGCGGGTCGGACCCCATGCTGAGCACCCGGCCGTCGGGCAGCAGCAGTCCCTCGGCGTGGTAGTTGCGGCCGACCGCGGGAGAGGCGGCCTCGTGGAAGCGGTTGGTCGCCGGGTGGTAGACCTCGGCGCGCAGCACGTCGCTGGCGCCCCGGCCCCGGTAGTCGCCGGAGCCGTTGAAGGAGAGCACGGTGTCGTCGGGCAGCAGCACGGCCGACGGGTAGCGCACCGGGTGCGACAGGTCGGGGCCGCGCACGTAGCGGGGGCTGGCCTCGTTGAGGTCGACGATGGCGGTCCTGGCGGTGGAGTTGGGCAGGCCCGGCTGGCGTTCGCCGACCGGCCCGCCGCCCATCACCATGACCCGCTGGTCCTGGGCGGGCGGCAGCAGCACCGAGGCGCCGGTCTCGTTCAGCTCCGGCTGAGGCAGGCCCGGAACGGGGGTGAACGCCTCCGTCTCGTCCGGCGCCAGGCCGCCCACCCCTCCGGGGGTCCTGACCAGGCGGTCGGTGTCGCGCCGGTAGTCCCAGATGCCGGGCGGGCGCAGGGCGAGCTGCCCGGGGCCGTATCCGGCGCTCATCCCGGAGAAGAACAGCATGTCGTCCTCGAGCAGGAACAGCGCCGGGTAGGTCGGGAAGAAGCGCTTGGGGCCGGGCCTCCAGGTCTTGGTCCTCGGGTCGTAGATCTCGTTGTCCCGGGTGATCTGCCCCACGGTGTCCAGGCCGGAGACCGTCATCACCCTGCCGTCGGGCAGCTCGGTCATGGTCGGGTACCAGCGCCCCTCGGCCATGTCCTGGACCTTGTGGTAGCGCTCGGTCACGGGGTCGAACTCGTAGGCGTCCTTGATGCCCTGGAAGTCCTGCTTCTCCAGCGTCATGCCGCCGCCCATGGCGTACAGGTCGCGTTTCTGGCGGCCCTTGAGGCCCTGGATCCCGTACTTGACCGAGCCGGGCCGCGCGGTGAGCACCCCGGCGGCGCCCTCCGTCACCGCCTCGGCGAAGACCTTGGTCTCGCTGGGCCTGATCCGCACCTTGCCCGGCACACCGCTCTCGATCTTCCTGGCGGGCGGCACGGTGACGTGGTCGAGGGTGCGGTAGACCTGCCCTCCGGGAGCGGTCAGCAACGTACCGGGGTGGAAGTCCCTGGGCCTGGCGTCGGGGTTCTCGTTCTTGATGACCAGGGCTCCCGCGGCCCGCTTCACCTTGGACTTCAGCACCTCGAAGCGCTTGGTGCCGCCCGCGATGAGGAGCCGGCCGTCGGGCAGCGCCACGTGACCGGCGCAGAAGAAGTCCACCGGGGTGTCGACGAGCTTGAACTCCTCGGGCCGGCCGGGCTTCGACGGGTCCCACAGCACGGTCTTGAAGGTGCCCTTGTCGAAGTTCGCGGCGTTGTTACCTGAACCGGCGACGATGAGCACCTTGCCGGTGTGCAGCAGCGCGGCGTGGATGGCGTTGACCTTGAACCTCTCCGGGACGTCGAGGAAGGTCCAGTGGCCGTGGGTGGCCTTGTAGTCCGGCCGGTTGATGCTGTAGTCGTGCCACTGCCGGGTGGCGAACCCCGCGACGGCGGGCAGGTTGACGGCCAGGATCACGGCCACCACCATCAGGCCGGCCAGGTTCTTGCGCAGGCGGCTCACGAGCGGACCTCCCCTGGGGCCTGCGCACCGGCCCGGGCGCCGCGCAGGCCCCAGGCCCACATGACGAGCGGTCCGGTGCAGATGACCAGGGCGAGGATCGCCCACAGGGTCATCACCAGGTGGACGTGGCCGGTCCAGAACACGGTCAGCAGCAGCCCTCCACCGAAGATCGCCGCCCACCACAGGTGGATGCGGAACGTGGCGATCTGGTCGGGGCTGGCCGAGTCGCCCTTGGGGGTGACCACGAACTTGCTGGGCCTGCGCAGCGCGGCACCCAGCAGGGAGGTGACGTAGACGGGCGCCGACAGCGCCGACATGACCATTCCCGCGACCCCGGAGGAGCCCTCGGGCTCGTGCGGGCTGACGTTGTGCCGTCGGTTCCAGGTGTAGAGCATGACCTGCAGCAGCGCCGCGTCACCGTACAGCATGAGCCACATGTCCATGGGCACGGTGACCCCCGAGCCGCCGACGGCCATGAACAGGGTCGCGCTGAGACCGGCCAGCAGCCAGTTCAGCGCGGACATCGGGTAGAACGTCACCATCAGGGTGTAGTTGAAGAACCGTCCCGGTGACAGCCGGGGCGCGGCCCTCCAGAACTGGGTGAGCAGCGTCTCGTAGGTGCCGCGGCTCCAGCGCAGCTGCTGGGTGAAGAAGTCGGTCCACGACGACGGCCCCTCGCCCACGGCCAGCACGTCGGGGGTGTAGACCGACATCCAGCGCTCGCCGGTCCGCGGGTCGCGGGCGCGGTGGAACTCGATGCCGGTGGCCATGTCCTCGGTGATCGAGTCGTACAGGCCGCCGATCTGCTTGAGCGCGCGGATGCGCACGGCGTTGTTGGTGCCGACGAACATCGGCGCGCCGTACAGGTTCCCGGCGCGCTGGATCAGCGAGTGGAACAGGAACTGCTGGCTCTCGGCGGCCTTGGTGACGCCGGCCTCGTAGTTTCCGTACACCTGGGGGCCGACCACGAAGGCCACCCTCGGGTCGCGGAAGTAGCCGAGCATGCGCTCGCAGAACTCCGGGAGCGGGACGTGGTCGGTGTCGACCGAGACGAAGAAGTCGTACTCGTCGCCGTGCGCGTCCAGCCAGCTGTTGTAGTTGCCGTGCTTGGTCCTCGCCCGGAACGCGCCCTTGGCCTGGTTCCAGTGGGGCACGCCCTTGCGGCTGAAGTGGTGGACGCCCAGCCAGTCGCAGAGCTCGTGGATGTCGGGGTCGTCGCCCTCGTCGAGCAGCCAGACGTCGAACACCCCGTCGTGGCGGACCTTCAGCGCGGCGGACAGGGTCTCCCTGACCATCTCCAGCGGCTCCTTGCCGGGGACGCAGGTGGTGATGAACGCCACCCGGGTGCCCGGTTCGGGCGGAACCGGGACGGGGTCTCGCGCCGCGAGCATGGCGTGCACGTTGGAGACCACGCTGACCAGGCGGAAGACCTCGATCAGCGCGATCGCCACGAGCATGACGCGGTCGGCCACCGGCAGGTACCACGGGAGCGCGCCGTAGGGGTCGGGCCGGACGGTCCAGTGGTCGGGCTGCAGCAGCCAGATCATCAGGGTGAACTCGACCAGGAGCGCGGCGACCATCAGCAGCACCGCCCGCACCCGGTGCGGCTCGGTGGCCAGCAGGGAGCGGTAGCGCACGCGGTACGGGGTTCCGGGGTCCGGTTCGGTCACCGGCCCGGCCAGCCTGCTGAACCTCTCGTAGTCGTAGGGAACGGTTCTCGCGGCGTCGGCGGGGGCGCTCATCGATCCAGCGACCTCGCAGCGCGCGAAGACAAGCCCAGCACTGTTCCCCCAGGTAGATCGCGTAGGCCGCTCCGCTCCACGGAAAAGTCAACCGCGGCCCGCGTGGTGATAAATCGCGACACATCATATTGCGGCCGGTAAGTAAGATCGCCCCGCCGGGGACTAGCCTTGTGCCATGGCCTCCCCCGACACCCACGAACCCGGCCGGATCGTCACGATCACCTCGGAGGAAGGGCTCCGCCGGGTCACCGGCGAGCCCTCCGAGGCCGTGCTGCGCAAGGACATCGGCCGCCTCGACGAGCACGCGCGCACCTTCATCGGCGCCTCGCCGTTCGTCCTGCTGGCCACCTCCGGGCCCGACGGCACCTGTGACGTCTCCCCCCGGGGCGAGGAGGCCGGCGGGGTACTGGTCCTCGACGAGCACACGCTGGTCATCCCCGACCGTCCCGGCAACCGCAGGATCGACAGCCTGCGCAACATCGTGGTGAACCCGAACGTCGGCCTGCTGTTCATGGTGCCGGGCACCGAGGAGACCCTGCGCGTCAACGGGCGGGCCCAGGTGGTCAGCCAGGCCCCGTACATGGAGCGGCTGAGCGTGCGGGGGAAGGTCCCGGCGCTGGCGATCAGCGTCGAGGTGCGGGAGTGCTTCTTCCACTGCTCCAAGGCGTTCCGCCGCTCGTCGCTGTGGCGTCCCGAGCGGTGGCCGGCCCGCGAGTCGCTGCCCACGCTCGGCCAGATCATGAAGGACCAGCTCTCCCTGGACGTGCCGGCCGAGCTGATCGACGAGGACCTGAACGCCGCCGCCCGCGACACCCTCTACTGACGGCACGGAAGTGGAACACGTCCCCGATCACCTGGTCCTGTCGGTGGTGGTCGGCTCGCGGGCGTACGGCCTGGAGGTCGACGGCTCCGACACCGACCGGCGCGGCGTCTTCGTGGCGCCGACGCCGCTGTTCTGGCGGCTGGACAAGCCGCCCACGCACGTCGAGGGGCCGCTGCCCGAGCAGTTCTCCTGGGAGGTCGAGCGGTTCTGCGGGCTCGCGCTCGAGGCCAACCCGACGGTGCTGGAGTGCCTGTGGTCCCCGGTCGTCGAGCACGTCACCCCGGTGGGCGAGGAACTGCTCGCCCTGCGGGACGCCTTCGTCTCCGGACGCGCCTGCCGGACCTTCGTCGGGTACGCCGACGCGCAGTTCCGGCGCCTCGACCCGGAGCGGCCCCGCTGGAAGCAGGCCATGCACATGATCCGCCTGCTGCTCAGCGGCCTGCACCTGGTCCGCCACGGCGAGCCGCTGGTCCGGATGGACGCCCACCGCGACCGGCTTCTCGCGGTGCGCCGGGGAGAGGTGCCCTGGGACGAGGTCGACCGCTGGCGCCGCGACCTGGTCGCGGCGTTCGGCGACGCGGGCGTGCTGCCCGCCGAGCCCGGCCGGGAGCGCGTGGAGGAGTTCCTGGTGCGGACCAGGCGGGCGGCGCTGTGACCGTCGTGCTGCCCTCCTGGCTGCCCGAGATCCCCGCCGGGCAGGCGTACCGGAGCGTCTTCGCCACGGTCAGCGGCGCGCACCTGTACGGCTTCCCGTCGGACGACTCCGACGTCGACCTGCGCGGCGTGCACCTGCTGCCGCTGGAGGAGATCGTCGGCCTGCGCACGGGCCCGGAGACCCTCACCCGCTCCTGGGTGCGCGACGGCGTCGAGGTGGACCTGGTCACCCACGACCTGGCCAAGTTCTGCCGCCTGCTGCTGCGCCGCAACGGGTACGTGCTGGAGCAGCTGCTCTCCCCGCTGGTCGTGGCCACCTCGCCGGTCCACCGGGAGATGGCCGCGCTCGCCCCGGGCTGCGTCACCCGCCACCACGCCGGTCACTACCTCGGTTTCGCCCGTACCCAGTGGCGGCTGTTCGAGCGGTCGGGTGAGCTCAAGCCGCTGCTGTACACCTTCCGCGTGCTGCTCACCGGCCTGCACCTGATGCGCACCGGGGAGCTGGAGGCCGACCTCACCCGGCTGCCGGGCGGCCCCGCGTACCTCGGTGACCTGGTGGCCGCCAAGCGCTTCGCCGAGCACGGCCTGCCGCCCGCGGACGCGCCGGGCCCCGAGCGGCTGGCGGACGACGTCGCCCGGCTGACCGCGCGGCTGGAGGAGGCGCGCGACGCCTCCCACCTGCCCGGCACCGCGCCGGCCGCGGACGCGGTGCACGACCTCGTCGTCCGCACCCGCCTGTCGGCCGGGCCCCGGGACGCCTGACGTCGCGGGTCAGAGCCTCGGGAAGGGCGACTCGTCGTTCGGCTCCCCGGCCTGTACGGGTTCCCGGGGAAGGGAGGACGCCGCGGTCCCGCCGCCGTGCAGCAGCTCCCACCAGCTCTCCAGCATGGGCACGTCCACGGTGTCGACGCGCTCGCCGGGACGGGGGACGGCGATGCGCACGCCGCGGGCCTTGGCCTCGTGCCACAGCCGGTCGACCGGCTCGGCCCAGGGGTGGGTGGCCAGGGCGAAGGTCGCCCAGTGGACCGGCAGGAGCAGCCTGCCGCCCAGGTCGAGGTGGGCGTCGACCGCCTCCTCGGGGTCCATGTGGATGTCGGGCCAGGCGTCGTTGTAGGCGCCGATCGGCATGAGCGTGAGGTCGAACGGGCCGTGGGCCGCGCCGATGGCGGCGTAACCGTCGAAGTATCCGGAGTCGCCCGCGTAGAAGACCCGCTTGCCGCTTCCCGCGATCACCCACGAGCCCCACAGCGTGACGTTGCGGTCGAAGGTGCGGCCGGAGAAGTGCCGGGCGGCGGTGGCGACGAACCGCAGGCCCGCGACGGTCGCCTCCTCCTCCCAGTCGAGCTCGACGATCCGCGGGGCGGGCACGCCCCAGCGCTCCAGGTGGGCGCCGATCCCCAGCGGCACCAGGAACGGCGCGGTCTGCAGCGCGGTGAGGCGGCGGACCGTGGCGCGGTCGAGGTGGTCGTAGTGGTCGTGCGAGATCACGATCGCGTCGAGCGGCGGAAGACCGGCCAGGGGCACCGGCACCGGGTGCAGGCGGCGCGGGCCGGCCAGCTGGGTGGGCGAGGCGCGCCTGCTCCACACCGGGTCGAGGAGCACCCTGCGGCCCTCGATCTCCAGCAGCGAGGTGGCGTGGCCGTACCAGATGACGCTCAGTCCCGTCGGGGACGGCCCGCCGGACGGGGTGGTCACCACCGGGACCGGCGCGGCCGGGCGGCGCTCGACACGGTTGGCGAACATGTGCCAGAAGATCTGGCGCGCGCTCTGCGCCGAGGGCACGAAGCCACCGGGCGTGGAGTTGCGGAAGACGCCGTCGTGGAACTGCGGCGAGCGGCGCATCCGCTCCAGGCGCTCGCCCTCGGCCCTGCCGCCGAGCTCGGCCGGGATGTCCTTCAGCACCCACCCGGCCGCGGCCAGTGCCGCCCCGCCCGCGAGGAGCCGCCCGATCGATCTGCTGCCCGCCATGTCGCCACACTCCTGGAGTCGTCCGTCCCTGCAGAACGATCCCGTCCGGCGAGGTGTTCCCGCGACGCCCCGGGCGAGGCCGGAGCAGGGGCCGCTACCCGGCCAGGTGGCGTTCGACGGTGGCCACCTTGGCCTCCAGGCGGCCGGGCGATCCCTCGCGGATGTCGGCCTTGAGCACGAGGCTGACCCGGCCGGCCCGCGCCTCCACGGCCGCGACGGCGTCCCTGACGACGGTCATCACCTCGTCCCAGTCCGCGCCCTCGATCGTGGTGAACATGGCGTCGGTCCTGTTCGGCAGTCCGGAGGCGCGCACCACGCGCACCGCCTCGGAGACGAGCTCGCCGACGTCCTCCCCCGTCCCGATCGGAGTCACGCTGAACGCCACGAGCACCGACATGCCGCACCTCTCCCGAATCCTGAATCCCGAATCACGCACCCGAACCCCGCGGGCCTTCTCCGGAAACCTTAGCCCCGGCCCCGCGGCAGGCCCGGTATCAGGACGGTCCGGCGGGCCGTTCCCCCGGGACCGGACCCGGGACGACGGTGACGTCGTCCCCGAGGCCGACGGCGCCGGGGCGGGTGACCCGCATGATCACGCCGAACCTGTTGCGGTGCTCGGCGATCAGCCACTTCTGCAGCTCGGGCCGGCGCTCGCGGCCCAGCGGGTCCCAGCTCGGCACGACGCACCTGACGCACGGGCCCGTGCGCTCGCCGGCGATCGAGAGCTCGGCCCCTCCGACGGTGATCACGGTGCCGGGCTCCCAGTCCTCCTCGTCGAAGGCGGGGGCGTCGATGTCCAGGTGCAGGTTGGGCCGGAACCGCTCCACCTCCACCGGCGTGCCGAGCTCCTCGCCCAGCGCGGCCAGGGACCTGTCGAAGGTGACCAGCACGGTCATCGACCGGTCGTGCTGCCCGTCGGCGGCGCGCAGGCTCAGCGGTGTGTTCAGCGACTCCGTCAGCGCGCCCCTCAGGCCGGGGGCGTCCCACTCCCAGACGGTCCCGTCCGGCGCGGTCAGCGCCGGCGCCCGCCCGTCGTCGCCGCTCAGGGACGCGGGCTCGCCCGCGTATCCGGCGCGCCAGTGCAGCATCTCCGGCCGGTGCCGTACGGTCAGCACCTTGCCCGCGTGGCTCTCGCGCTCGTCGACGAGCGCGTAGGCCCGGTCGCCGATCAGCCCCCGCCCGTCGAAGTGGCCCCGGCGGAGTTCCTCACCCCGCAACGACTTGACCGGCCACCGGAGAATCCGCTGGACGGTTCCAAAATAAGACGTCATAAGCTAAAAGTAGCGATCATGCAGTCATGAGGGGACAAATGCCGCTTACCGTGATGGAAGCCGAGGCCGTTCAGGCGGAACTCCGGCAACTGCTCGACCTGACCGGTCCCGGCCCGCGGAGGCCGGCCCGGGTGGCGGGAGTGGACGTCGCCTACGACGGGGACAGGCTCGCGGCGGCGGTCACCGTGCTGGACGGCACGACGCTGGAGGTCGTCGAGGAGATCGCCGTCGACGGGCGGGCGAGCTTCGGCTACGTCCCCGGGCTGCTCGCCTTCCGCGAGGTCCCCTCCCTGCTGGAGGCCCTCGGAAGGCTGTCGGCGCCCCCGGACCTGGTCGTCTGCGACGGGTACGGCCTGGCGCACCCGCGCCGCTTCGGGCTGGCCTGCCACCTGGGCGTGCTCACCGGGCTGCCCACCATCGGGGTCGGCAAGACCGCCTTCGTCGGCGTCCACGCCGAGCCCGCGGCCGAGCGCGGCTCCTGGACCGACCTGACGCTGGACGGCGACGTCGTCGGCCGCGTGCTCCGCACCCGGGACGGGGTCAAGCCCGTCTTCGTCTCGGTGGGCCACCGCGTCGACCTGGACACCGCCTGCCAGAACGTACTGGACCTGACACCCCGGTACCGCCTTCCCGAGACCACCCGTACCGCCGACCGCCTCTCCCGGAGGAGACTGGCCGAAAACCGTCGTACCGGGCTGGTTGAATCCGCTCAGCACGACGAGACGAGGTGAACATGGGCGACGAGGAGTGGGCCGAGGACGCCGACGCGTGGCGCGACACCAACCTGGCGCAGATCCGCAGGCACCTGGCGGACGGCTTCGACCCGGGCCGCAGGCTGCCGTGGCTGGGCACGACGCCCATGCACCAGGCCGCCAAGGAGGGCGCCGCCCAGGTGATCGAGCTGCTGCTGGCCTCGGGGGCGGGGGTGGACCCGGTCGACGCCGACGGTGTCACCCCGCTCTGGGAGGCCGTGCGCCACGGCTGTGACGACGCCGCGCGCGTCCTGCTCGCCGCGGGGGCCGACCCCTGGCGGCCGTGCATCGCGGGCCGCTCCCCCGGCGTCCAGGCGCTCTTCACCGAGATGGCCGGCCTGTTCTCCGGCCTGCCCGGCGCCCCGGGCGTCAGCCCCCGCCTGCGCGAGCTGCAGGACACCGTCGACGCGATGATGTTCTCGTACGAGGACTACAACGAGGGCCTCTGCGTCGCCTTCGTCGGCGAGGTGAGCGAGGACGAGGTGGTCCGCCGCCTGGGGGCCGCGCCGGAGCTGTACCCGCCGATGGACATCGCCGAGCTGTGGCGCGCCGAGCAGGAGGCCCCGGTGGAGACCCTGCGGGTGGCCAGCCCTCCGGGCGGCGGGGTGGTGCTCTTCCAGACCGACGGCATCCTGCCGGTGCACGACGCGGTCGGCCGGGCGGTCACCTCGGGCGGCGGGGTGCTGGCCGGGTCGTTCCCGTTCGCCAGCCCGTCGGTCGACATCTGGCGGGACGGCTTCCACACCGGGCGGCCCTCGGTGCACGAGCAGCTCTCCGACGACAGCATCTTCGAGCTGTGGATGTGCCGCTTCGGCGACTGCGGGGCCCACCCCTCCACCTCGACCGAACGCGCCCTGGGCCTGATGTCGCTGCTCACCTCCACCTACATCACCGAGGAGTGGCTGTGGAGCACCCCGATGCGGCTGGTCCCCTTCGACCCGGGCTGAGCCGGGTGGGCCCCGGGTGCGGGACTTCGGTGCCCGGCGCGCTGAAGTGACCGGGAATGGGTAGAGTCGCACGACGATGAGACAGCACACGATCACCGCCCTGTGGGAAGAGGTCCCCGACGACGCCGACGACCTCGTCGTGGTGCGCGGCGGGTTCCGGATCTACCGGTGCCTGTGCGGCGTCCGGCTGGCCGACCGGGCCGCCGCCGAGCTGCACGCCTCGGAGACCGGCCGGTGCACCACCTGCCTGGGCGGCACCGTCGAGGACATCGTGCCCGGCTTCTCCCAGCCGTGCACGGCCTGCGCGGGGACGGGCCGCCGCGGGGTCCAGCTGACCTGGCAGCTCGCCCACCTCGAGGCCCAGACAGTGATCACCGACGAGCTCGTCCGCGATCTGATCGCCCCCTTCACCGGGCCGTTCCGGCTCTCCCAGGTCGCCGACCTGGTCCGCGACACCCTCGGCCTCCCGCCGGGGCGCCTGCCGGTCGGGCCGCGGGTCCGCGACGTGCTGCGCGGCCTGGAGGCGGCGGGCGAGCTCGTGCTGGTCTCCGCGCCGAACGAGCTGCTCCGCGGCACCACGGTCGTGCTCTACCGCGACCCGCACTGGGAGCACGTCACCCGCTGAGCCGGCTTCGCGGGCTCCCACCGGATCGGTCGCGTACCCGATCCCGGTCGTGACGGCGCCGCCACCGGGTGATGAGGGCCCTCTCGTGCGAGGCTGTGTCCGAGCGCGCCGTGCGGTGCGGGGAGGGCAGGGACCATGAGGGTATTCCAGATCGGCGCCGCCGGAGGCGTGGGACGCCGGCTCGCCCCGCTGCTCACCGCCCGCGGCGACGAGGTCACCGGCATGATCCGCGACCCCGCCCAGGAGGAGACCGTACGCGCGACCGGTGCGGTGCCCCTGGCCGGGGACCTCGTCGAGGACTCCGTGGACGAGCTGGCGCGCAGGCTCCGGGGGCACGACGCCGTGGTGTTCTCGGCCGGGGCCCACGGCACCGGCATGGACCGGACCACCGCGATCGACGGCAAGGGGCTGGAGAAGGCCGCCGACGCGGCCGCCCGCGCCGGGGTGTCGCGCTTCGTGCTCGTGTCGGTGTTCCCGGACGCGGGGCGCGGCCGCGAGCCCGTGGAGGGCTTCGAGCACTACATGCGGGTCAAGAAGACCGCCGACGTCCACCTCACCGGCACCGGCCTCGACTGGCTCATCGTCCGGCCGGGCACGCTCCTGGACGAGCCCGGCACCGGGCGCGTCAGCGCGGGCCCGGCGATCGAGTACGGCGACGTGCCCCGTGACGACGTCGCGGCGTTCATCGACGCGGCCCTGCACGAGCCGGCCCTGAACCACGCCATCGTCGAGCTCACCACCGGCGGGACCCCGGTGGCCGAGGCGGTCGCCCGGCTGGTGACCCTGACGGGCCGGCGCCCCTCCTAGCCCGGTCCACCGCGCCGGACGCGGGCTCGGGACGCGGGCTCGGGACGCGGGCCGGACGCGTGCTCGGGACGCGGGCGCCGCCGGAGACCGGCACGGGCCCGCGTCACCCGTCCCCGGCCTCCCCGGCCTCCCCGGCGTGCCCGTTCTCCCCGGCCTCCCAGCGCAGCAGGTCCCCCGGCTGGCATTCGAGCACCTCGCAGAGCGCGGCGAGCGTGGTGAAGCGCACCGCCTTGGCACGGCCGTTCTTGAGCACCGCCAGGTTGGCGGGTGTGATCCCGACGCGGTCGGCGAGCTCGCCCACGGACATCTTGCGCTTGGCCAGCATCACGTCGATGTCGACGGCGATCGGCATCAGATGACCTCTTCCAGCTCGGCCCGCATCTGCGCCGCCTCGACGTCGCGCGCGACGGCCTGGGCGAGCAGCATCCGCAGCACGAGCACGACGAGGGCGACCCCCAGGACCGCCAGGGATCCCCCGCATATCAGCAGGACCACGCCCGGGGCGACCGGTTCGCCCGGTGCCAGCAGGACCGCGAGCGCGAACACCAGCAGGGCCGCCGCCACGATCGCGCCGATCACGATGTGCACGTACCGGAAGGCGGCGTGGGAGAACACCGTTCCGCGGCGCACCATCGTGACCAGCCTCCACACGCAGACCAGGACGACCTGGACCGTCACGACGCCCAGCACGATGATCACGAGAAGCGGGGTGCGCAGGTAGGCGAACTCCGCGTTGAACCCCTCCATGTCACTGGCCAGCAGCGGCACCATCACCGCCTGAACGAACACCGAACCCGCGAGCAACGCCACGAGCACGGCGCGCAACGCGAGCACTGCCAACTTTCCCATCGCCCCTCCTTCAATCGACTATCGATGAAAACATATCGACAATCGATAGGTGAAGCAACAGGACGGGGGCCGTCCACCAGGTGACCCTTCCGGTACGGCCGCGGCACGGCGTCCCGTCGTCGCCGGGGAGGGACACCCGCGGCCGGACCTAAGGAGGAGGACACACCGTCACGGGCTCGGCGGTCAGGAGCCGGAGGGGCCCCGCAGCGGCAGTGGCACCGGCCGCGACGGGTCACCCGGCGGCCGTCACCTCGATCTCCACCAGCCAGTCGCCGGCCGGCGTCTGCGCGACGATCACGGTGGTGGGAACGGTACGGCCGCCCAGCGCCCTCACCCGGGCCGCCGCGTTCGCCTCGGCGTAGGAGGCGTCGCGCAGGTAGCTGGTGAGCCTGACGACGTTGTCCACGGTCATGCCGGCCGAGGCCAGGATCGCGCGCAGGTTGGCCCAGACGAGGGCGAGCTGTTCGTCGAGCGTGGCTCCGGCGGCACCCGAGGGATCCAGTCCCATCGTCCCGGAGACGAACAGCAGCCGTTGCGCGTTGCGGACCTCCACCGCGTGGACGTAGTCGTCGGTGCTGGCGTACACCCCGTCCGCCGGGTCGTGGACGATGATCTCGATCTTCGGATTCGCGGTCATGGCGAGGATCCTGTCAGCGTTCCACCACCTCCCGCCGGGGGACTCCCGCGCGGCGACGCCGTGCGTCGCAACGGCCGGTACGCTCGCCGGTGGCGCCCGTGAGGGGGTGACCCGGGCGTCCGGGGCCCGTCCTCTACCCTCGATCCATGACGACGACGCACACCTATGACGTCACGGTCGAGTGGACGGGAAACCTGGGGCCGGGCACCGAGGACTACCGGTCCTACAGCCGCGACCACGAGATCCTGGCGGATCGCAAGGCTCCGATCGCCGCCTCCTCCGACCCGGCCTTCCGCGGCGACCCCGCGCGCTGGAGCCCCGAGGAACTGCTCGTGGCCTCCGTGGCCCAGTGCCACATGCTCTGGTACCTGCACCTGTGCGCCGTCGGCGGGGTCACGGTCGTCGAGTACGAGGACCGTGCCCACGGGGTCATGACGATGGACGAGAGCGGCGGGGGCGGCCGGATCACCGAGGTCGTGCTGCGTCCCGAGGTGACGGTCGCCGACCCGTCGATGACGGAGAAGGCCCGCGCCCTGCACGGCGAGATCCACGCGCTGTGCTTCATCGCCCGCTCGGTGAACTTCCCCATCACCCACCTGCCCTCGATCCGCGTCCGGGGGGCGTAGGCACCGCGTCCTCAGTCGCGCCCGGCCCCGCGCGGGTTCATCACGCGCTGCACGGCGGCGTCCACCAGCTCGCGGACCTCTTCCTCGGTGAAGATGTCGGGCAGCGTCAGCCGTTCCAGGATGAGCCAGTTCAGGGCGAGGTAGAGGAGCACCACCGAGGTCGAGTCGCCGGGCAGGCCCGACTCGGCGTGGTAGCCCACGTTGGCGTCGATGTCCTCGCGGATCCGCTTCGTCAGCACGGCGCGCAGCTCGGGGCGCCGGGTGGACTCCAGCCGGAGCTCCAGCAGGGCCAGGTAGCCGGTGTCGAAGGCGGCGATCCGGGCCAGCAGCTCGTGCATGAGCTCGGTGTAACGGGCCTCGTCCTGAACGCCCTCCCGGCTCCGGGCGAAGGTGGCCTCGTCGGGCAGCAACCGCTCGTAGATACGCCCGCCGACCTGGGTGAACAGGTCGTCGCGGTTGGCGAAGTAGTTGGAGGCCGTCCCCGGGGGCACGGCCGCCTCCGTGTCGACGGCCCGGAAGGTCAGCCCCCGCGCGCCCTCCCTGGCCAGCACCTCGATGGCCGCGTCGATGAGCGCCAGCCGCCGCTCGGGATTTCTCCGCACTTGACATCACTCCAGATGTAGTACTACGTTCAGATCACTTCATCCAGAGTACTACATTTAAGGTGATGCCCGTGCGAAAGCTCGTCTACTACATCGCCGTCTCGCTCGACGGCTACATCGCGGGTCCCGGCGGTGAGTTCGACTTCTACCCCGTGTCGGAGGAGATGGCCGCCTGGATCAACACCCGCTATCCCGAGACGCTCCCCACCCACGTCCGCAGGCACGTCGGCATCGACGACGTACCGAACAAGGTCTTCGACACGCTGGTCATGGGCCGCGGCACCTACGAGCCCGCCCTGGCCGTCCCCACCACCAGCCCCTACGCCCACCTGCGCCAGTACGTCGTCTCCGGCACGCTGACGATCGACGACCCGGCGGTCGAGGTGGAGACCGGTGACCCGGTCGAGCTCGTCCGCCGACTCAAGGCGGAGGACACCGGCATGGACATCTACCTCTGCGGCGGCGGCAGGCTCGCCGGTTCCCTGCTCCCGGAGATCGACGAGATCATCCTCAAGAGCTACCCCGTGGTGGCGGGCGCGGGCATCCCGATGTTCTCCGGAGGGTTCGACCCCACCATGTTCACCCCCACCCGGCGCGAGTCCTTCGACAACGGCGCCCAGGTCACCTGGCTCACCAGGACCTAGGACCACGGGACCCGGCGGGGCGGGGAGGCTCAACGGCCGGGTGGCCGGATGCGCCGGGTGACCGACTTCTCACACCCCGAACCGGGGAGCAAATCCCCGTATCGGTGGCCGTCACCCGACCCGGTCGCCTCCAGCCCTCAGGGCCCTTTGTCCCCTCCTGGCATAGGGTCGTGCCATGAGTGAGCGTCGCGTCATCGTCGTCGGGTACGACGCCGCGGAGTTGCTCGACATCGCCTGCGTGACCACGACCCTGGTGATGGCCAACACCCAGGGGGCCGCTCCCCCGTACCACGTCCTCGTGGTGACCCCGGGCGGGCATCCCATCGTCTGCGGCACCGGCCTGACGCTGCAGGCGCAGGGGGCGCTCGAACGAGTGACCGGGCCGCTCGACACGCTCATCGTGTCGGGAGGGATAGGCCACCGGGCCGCGGCCGGCAACCGGCTGATCGTGGGCCACGTCCGCCGCCTGGCGCGCGAGAGCCGTCGCGTCGCGTCGGTGTGCACCGGGGCCGAGATCCTGGCCGGCGCCGGGCTGCTCGACGGCCGCCGGGCGACCACCCACTGGCAGTGGGCGGACGACCTCGCCGCGCGCCACCCGGGGGTCACCGTCGACCCGGGCCCGATCTTCGTCCGCGACGGGGACACCTACACGGCGGCCGGTGTCACCAGCGCCCTGGACCTCACGCTGGCCTTCGTCGAGGACGACCACGGCGCCGAGACGGCCCGCAAGGTGGCGCAGCACCTGGTGACCTACCTGCAGCGGCCCGGCAACCAGGCGCAGATGAGCATGTACACCGCCACCCCGCCGTCGGACAACGTCCTGGTCAGGCAGATCGTCGACCACGTGACGGGGAACCTGGACGCCGACCTGGCCTCCTCCACGCTGGCGGCCGGGGCGGGCGTGAGCGAGCGGCACCTGACCCGGCTGTTCCTGAGACACCTCGGGCAGACCCCGGCCCGGTTCGTACGGCGGGCCCGCACCGAGGGCGCCGCACACCTGCTGGCCTCCACCTCGCTGCCGATGAGCGCCGTGGCGAGCCGCTGCGGGTTCGGCACGACCGAGACCCTGCGCCAGGCGTTCGTCGACCGCTACGGCGTCCCGCCCTCGCGCTACCGCTCCACGGCGTCCTCCGCGCGCTCCGGCCGGGCGGTGCCCGTCCGGCACCCCGGGGGTCACGGGCCTTCCGGGGACGTCAGCCCTCGCGCGTCCAGGCGAGCGTGATCCGCGACTCGCGGAACCGCCAGCCCGCCGGCGTCCGTGCCGCGGTGCAGGCCAGGCGCAGGCCGCTCGTCAGGTGGGGCGCCCGGCCGTCGCGGTAGAAGTACACCAGCGAGTTCGCCGAGGCGACCGCCCGGTCGCCGTCGACGTCCACCAGCAGGTCGGTCGTCAGGTGCTGGGTGCGCTCCCCCTCGACCTCGCTCCCCCGCAGATAGCCGACGATCTCGTCGATGCCGTGGAGCTCGCCCCCGCGCGGCGAGCGCACCACCACGTCGTCGGTGTAGACGGTGCCCGCGTCCTCCCACCGCGCCTCGTCGAGCAGGTGCGCGAGACGGGTGAACAGGCCGGCGATCTCGACACGGTCGGCGGTCAGGGTGTCCGTGGACATGAGGACTCCATTTCGTAGGTCATTCCAACATTGGTATCACCAACTATATACAGATCCCTTGGTTTCACCAACGATATTCGACGGCCTCGCGGAAGAGATCCCCGCCCGGGAGCGCGGAGCGCCGGAGGCGAAGTGGTCCGCTTCCGGGAAAGACGGAGCTATCCGGCCAGGAGCTTGCCGACCGCCTGGTGGGAGACTCCGAGGAGCAGGCCGATGTCGCGATGCGGGAGTCCCTGTTCGTGCAGGTGCCGTGCGGTCCGGCGCGAGCGGCTGACCGCGTCCTCGCGCAGCCTGTCGGCCTCCCGCCGGACCTCCCTGGTCCGTGCGACCTCCGCCGCGAGGTCGTCCCCGAGCACGGGAACGACCGTGATACGCCAGGTGGCCGCGAGCCGACCATCCGATTCGGCGGCGAGCAGGGCCTCCCGCTCCCCGAGGATGCCCCTGGCCGTCAACTCGTTGATCTCAACGTCGCGCGGCACGATCACCGCGTCCCCCGGACGTACCACTTGTCACGACCACCGCCGTGCACGTCGGGCCTTCCAGGAGAACTCGAAGCCGTACCGCCTGGCCAGGCGCGCCGTTCGAGCGAGCAGGTCATTGCGTTTCACTCAGGGGAGCCAATGCGGTTGCCACCATCAAGGCAATGCGTTTGCCTTTACGTCCGCATGGATTCCACCTGCACCGCTTTCGGGCACGATGCCCGTTCGAGCCACGGGACCGGCCACGCCGGGCATCTCATTCCGGAGTTCCATGAACAAGCGGGGTCCACCGTCCACGACGCCTCGGCGGAGGCCGGTCGACGTGTCGCCCGCTGGCGGGCTATCGTGGCGCGCATGGAGTGCTTCGCCGCCTGGCGTACCCGCCGCTGAGGGCCGGCTCACCGTCCGCACCGGGCCGTGAGCGGGCCGACCGATGCCTTTTTCCATCCAGGTGTCACGCCCTCAGCCTGAAAGGCGCACTTCCATGCTCATCCGTCCGTTCGTCCAGCATGACCTGGCGCGGCTCACCGAACTGACCATCGAGACGTTCCGGCCGTTCTACGAGGAATCCTTCCGCCCCCTGGTGGGCGAGGTCGTCTTCGCCAACCAGCACGGCGACTGGCGCGCCGACTACCGCGAGGAGGTCGCCGAACTCCACGCCCCGGAGCGGCACAGGCACGTCGCGGTCGCCGAGATCGGCGACGCGGTCGCCGGTTACGTGGCCTGGAGCGTCGATGTGGCTCGCAGGAACGGGACCGTCTCGCACCTCGCCGTCCAGGCCGAGCACCGCCGTCACCGCGTGGGTACCGCGCTGTGCGAGCACGCCTTCGACCGGATGCGGGCCCTCGGGGCCGAGGTGGTCGAGATCGGCACCGGCGGCGACCCCTTCCACGCACCCGCCAGAGCCCTCTACGAGAAGCTCGGGTGCACCATGCTCCCCGTCGCCGTCTACTACAGGACGCTCTGACCGCACCTTCCGGACGGCAGGCCGGGATCGCCCCGCGCGCTCCCGGCCTCGCCGGTCAGGCGGGCGGGGCGAGGTAAGTGATCATCGAGGGCTGGTCGGACGGGGTGGTGCCGGTGTAGCAGGAGACGTACCGGATGCTCACGTACATGGCGTAGAGCTGCGAGGGATGGGACAGGTTGCAGAACGCGGGCCCGGGCCCGGTGGCGGTGACCTGCACGTTGTCCACGTACATGTTGACGATCCCGGAGACGGTCACCTGCTTCCTGCCGACCGCCGGGCGCTGGATCCCGACACCCATGCCGTGGGAGTTGTGGTTGACGGCCGACGGGACCGGCACGTAGGAGCCCGCGGTGGCGGGCGCGTTGTCGAAGGTGTAGGCCGAGTCGTACTGCGGGTACGTCGCTAGGACGGCGTGCGCCCGGTGGTAGGTCAGGCTCCATCCGGTGTCGAGCGGCGCGTCGTTCGCGTCGTGGCACCGCACCGCGATCCTCTGCTCGGCGGCCGTCGATGTCCATCCGCCCACCTTGCAGCGGGCCGGCACGGACGGGTTCACCGCGGTCACCTGGATGTTGCCGGCCAGGCCCGTCGTGCCGAGGCCGGGCAGGACGGCCTGCCATACTCCCGGGGTCGTCGCCGACCTCACCACGGAGTTCACGGCGGTCGCCGCCGAGGAGTTGAACTGCCCGGCCACCGCGGAGCCGTCCCAGTGCACGTAGCCGTACGCCTGGCGTGCGGGCAGGATCTGGGCGCTGTGCCCGAAGACGACGTAGAAGGGGATGAGGACCCGCTCCCCGCCATAACGGTGGCATCGCACCGCCACGATCTCGTCGGCGCCGGACTGCCGCCACTCACGAACCTGGCACCAGGCGGGGGCTCCCGACACCGCCGTGACGTGCGCGACTCCTCCGGAGGCGAGGCCGATCCGCGGGAACCTCACCAGCACCTCGCCCGGCTCCCCGAAGGAGCTCTGGACCTGGTACTCGACCGGCCACGTGCCTCGCTGGCGCTGGACGGTCGTGGTGGTGGGGCCGTTGACGACGAATGCGACCCCCCACGGGCCGGGAGGTCCGGCCACCCGGCCGTGCGCGGCGGCCGAGGCGGAACCGGCCCCGAGCGGGACCGCGAACACGGCCATGACACAGAGGATTCGCATGATCGCTTGCCGCACGTGTCGCATGTCGTCCTTCGTCCACTCCGGGGTGGATGGTCACAGGCATCCGGGGCGGGATCGTCCGGCGGCCTGACGCGAGGGCGGGGGCCTGCGGGCCCCGCAGCCCTTGATAACCCGGCGCGTGGACCCTGAGAAGACCCAACCTCACCCGGCGGCCGACGTCCCGGCGCCGGCCCCCGTCGGCGCCGGGCCTCGGCGCCCCCGCCGGATCGCCGGATCCGGCCGGGGCCGCCGAGCCGGGGCGTCAGCTCCCGCAACCGGCGTACTCGTCGCGGCGCCACAGCATGGCGACCAGCATCAGCGGGAACATCGCCATGTGAGCGATCATCATCAGGCCCTCGGAGTCGATGACGCCCGCCCACAGCAGGGGGAACAGCGGCACGACCGGGACGAACATGGCCGCGCACATCTCCAGGGTGGGGACCCAGCCATGCCCCCGGTAGCGCATCCAGACGACCATGCCGACCGACATGTCGAACGCCATCAGCAGGTAGGCGAGCTCGGGCTGCCGTTCCTGGGAGAACCCCAGGCCGACGGCACGCAGGAGCATGCCCAGGACGAACATCCCGACGAACATCGCGATGATCATCTCGACGTAGTGCCAGGCGAACCGGCCCCACCGGATGCGGGGACCCGCCGCCGTGCCGGCCGGGCCACCGTCCTGTGCCGCCGTGACCGGTCCGCGAGTCGGTTCTGTCTGTGTCATGTACCCACGGTCCCGCCGGACCGGCCGGGCGCCAACGAAAGCGGATCGACAGGTCCGGAAACCTGCGACCACTGTCTTTTCTGACCCGTACGGGGGCCTGTCCGGCCCGCGCGGGCGCGGGGACGAACCCCGGTCTCCCGCTCCGGACCGTGACGCTCCGGAGCCCTCCGCCTCCGTTCGCGTGATCCCCGATCCGCACCGGGCGGGCACAGCGGCGGGCCGACCACCGTCGTGTGCTGGGAGTACGCCGCTGCGGCGGTCCTGTCACACCGCCCATAGCACGACGTTATGGAACTTTGTGAGGTGTTCGACCGGCTTCTTCGATGTCAGCTTTGCGTGTAGCCCCCACCTGCAGGGCTCCTTGCATCCCTCCTACCCCCCAAGGGACATCGAGAGGAGTCACCCCGCGTGAACTCGAAGCTCAAGGTCGGCGCCGTGGCCGTACTGGCCGTCGCCGCCCTGACCACCCCCTCCGCGGTGAACGCCGCCACCGCGCCGGTGAACCCCGCACGCGCCGCCTCCGCGGAGCCGCCGGTGTACGCGCCGCCGAGCGCCGAGGCGCGCGCCCAGGCCGTCGCGACCGCCAACGCGACCCTGGCCGCCAGGGCCGACCTCACGCTCAAGGGAGAGAACGAGAAGTTCAACCTGGCCGCCAACGTCTCGGGCGTCAAGGGTCTGCAGTACCTGACCTACTCGCGCAGCTACCGCGGCCTGCGGGTCCACGGCGGTGAGGTGGTCGTGGCCACCGACCGGTTCGGCGAGCAGGTCGGCTCGGTGAACTCGGGCCTGCAGAGCAGGATCACGATCGACGTCACCAGCAGGGTGGACGCCGCCACGGCGTCGGCCACCGCCCGCGCGCAGCTGCCGACCGTGGAGAGCGTGGGCACCCCCGAGCTGGTCGTGCACGCGACCACCACGACGCCCAGGCTGGCCTGGGAGGTGGTCGTCAACGGCGCCACCCAGGAGGCCCCGAGCGTCCTGCACGTCTTCGTGGACGCGCTCGACGGGTCGATCATCGAGTCCTACGACGACGTCCGCGCCGGCACCGGCAACAGCTACTACAACGGCAACCCGGTGACCATCCAGACGTCGGGGTCGAGCGGCTCGTACTCGATGACCGACACCACCCGTCCCGGCCTGCGCTGCGGCGGCCAGAACGGCGCCGTCTACACCAAGTCGACCGACAACTGGGGCAACGGGTCCGGCACCAACCTGGAGACCGCGTGCGTCGACGCCCTGTACGCGGCGCAGAAGCAGTGGGACATGCTCCGCACCTGGCTGGGCCGCAACGGCGTCACCGGCACGGGCCGCTCCTACCCCGCGCGGGTCGGCCTGGCCGCCGTCAACGCCTACTGGAACGGCAGCTACACCAGCTTCGGCCGTAACTCGGCCAACACCCGGCAGGCCACCCCGATGGACGTGGTCGCCCACGAGTACGGCCACGCCATCTTCCAGAACTCCGGAAGCGGCGGCGGTGGCAGCGGCAACGAGTCCGGCGGCCTGAACGAGTCGACCGGTGACATCTACGGCGCGCTGACCGAGCACTACGCCAACCAGCCCGCCACCCTCGACCCGCCGGACTACCTGGTGGGCGAGGAGGTCAACCTGTCCGGTTCGGGGGAGATCCGCAACATGTACAACCCCTCCGCCAAGGGGCACCCGAACTGCTACAGCTCCTCCATCCCCTCCACCCCGGTGCACTCGGCGGCCGGCCCGCAGAACCACTGGTTCTACCTGCTCTCCGAGGGCACCAACCCGGTCGGCAAGCCGGCCAGCACGGTCTGCTCGGGCCCGACGACCCTGACCGGCATCGGCATCCAGAAGGCCGGCCAGATCTTCCAGTCCGGCCTGAACACCAAGACGGCGCCGTGGACGCACGCCAAGGCGCGCCGGGCCACGGTGGCCGCGGCCAAGTCGCTCTTCCCGGGAAGCTGCGTCGAGGTCAACGCGGTCAAGGCCGCCTGGACCGCGGTGAACGTACCGGCCGCCAGCGGCGAGGTGGCCTGCCCGTGACATCGGGTGATCTCCGGCCCTGAGTTCTTCCGGGGCCGGGGCTCCCCGATCCGGGACTCCCCCGGCGCCGGGAGCGTTCGGCGCCGGGGGCTCGGGCCGGAAGGGCCCCGGCCTCGTGGGAGGGAGCGTTCAGGGCGGGCCGGGTACGGCGGGCGGCGAGGATGCCGCCCGCCGTACCTTTTCCCATGCGCCTGCCGCGTTCCCTCCCCGCGGACCCACCGCCCCCTTCTCGCCACCCCACCGCGACCCTCTTCACGAACCCACCGCACTTCCGCACCACGCCCCCGGAGCCGGGCTCGTGATTCGGATGTCCGCAAGGGGTAGGTAGGGGCTGCCGAGCACGGAGCCCGGCCGTCGGCGCGGAGAACGAGGTGGTCACGATGGTCTTCGGCCCGTCGCCCGTGTCGCCGGGGCCGTGTCGCGCCGCTCTCCCCCGCGTGCGCGGATGAGCGGCGGATCGCCGGGCACGGCCGCCACCCGGGATCCGGAGGGTGCGGACCCGCGCCGGTGGAAGGCGCTGACCGTCTGCCTGGTCGCCGGGTTCATGACCCTGCTGGACGTCAGCATCGTCAACGTGGCCCTGCCCGCCATCCGCACCGGGCTGGACGCCTCGCAGAGCGCCCTGCAGTGGGTGGTGTCGGGCTACGCGCTCACCTTCGGGCTGGCGCTGATCCCCGCCGGGCGGTTCGGCGACATGTACGGCCGGCGCAACGCGTTCGTCCTCGGCGTCGTGCTGTTCACCCTGGCCAGCGCGGTCGCGGGGATCGCCGGTGACGCGAGCTGGCTGGTCGTGGCGAGGCTCGTGCAGGGCGTGGCGGGCGGGGTGATCAACCCGCAGGTCAGCGGCCTGATCCAGCAGCTCTTCCGGGGGGCCGAGCGGGGCCGGGCGTTCGGCATGCTGGGCACCGTCATCGGCGTGTCGACCGCGATCGGCCCGCTGCTCGGCGGGGCGCTCATCCATCTGGGCGGCGGCACCGACGGGTGGCGGCTGGTGTTCTACGTCAACGTGCCCATCGGCATCCTGGCCGTGGTGCTGGCGTACCGCTACATCCGGCCTCACGTTCCCACCGGGCGCGCCCGGGAGAGCACCGACCCGGTGGGCGTGCTGCTGCTGGCGGGCGGGATCACGCTGGTGCTCCTGCCGCTCGTCGAGGGGCAGGAGTGGCACGGCGCCGGGAAGTGGGTCTCGGCCGCGGCCGGGTTGGTCGTGCTCGCGGGGTTCGCGGCCTGGGAGCGCCGCTACGGGCGGCACTCGACGCCGGTCGTCGACCTGTCGCTGTTCCGCAGGCGCTCCTACGCGCTGGGCGCGCTGATCGGCGCGCTCTACTTCGCCGGGTTCACCGCGATCTTCTTCATCCTGACCCTGTACCTGCAGAACGGGCTGCACTACTCGCCCCTGGAGGCGGGCCTGGCCACCACGCCGTTCGCGGCCGGGTCGGCGGTGGCCGCCGCCCTGGGCGGCAGGCTCGTCACCCGGATGGGCCGCCCGCTGGTCGTGGCCGGTCTGCTGCTGGTCGCGGTCTCGCTGTGCGTCACGGCGCTCGCGGTGTGGCTGGTCCCCGGCGAGCACGTGGCCTGGGCGACCGCGCTGCCGCTGCTCGCCGCTGGCCTGGGCAGCGGGCTGGTGATCTCCCCCAACCAGACGCTGACGCTGTCGGAGGTGCCGCCCGCCATGGGAGGCGCCGCCGGTGGGGTGCTGCAGACCGGTCAGCGGATGGGGGCGGCCCTCGGGATCGCGGCGATCGGCTCGGTGTTCTTCGCCGAGGTCGCCTCGTCCGGAGGTGACCAGGCCACGGCGTTCCGGCACTCGCTGCTGGTCACCGTGGCCTTCGTGCTGGTGGCGCTGGTCGTGGCCGTCGCCGACGTGGTCGTCGACCGGCGGGCCCGGACGAGCTCTCCCTGAGGCCCGGCCGGGGACGCGGCGCCGGGGCGCCGTTCCAGGTCCGCCCGTGTCGCCGGGCGGGTACGGATCAGGCGGGAGCGTAGGTCAGGCAGTCGATGTCCTTCTGCGCGTACCCCACGACGATGCCGGAGGCCTGGCACTCGAACTGGACGTTGTGCTGGCAGTTGGACATCTTGCAGGCGCCGACGTGACCGGTGGCGCTCGGGTCGCCGCCCTTGGTGGAGACCCTGAAGAAGGTCTCGCACTCGGCGTGGGTGCTGTTGCCGACCGTGATGGCCAGCGCGTGGCAGGAGTGGTCGGTGTTGTACGCGCACGCGTCGACCTGGCACTCGTTGACTGCGGGCATCTGCATGGTGAAGCCTCCTGAGGCTGGGGCCGGTCCCGGGATCGGCCGGTCGCCCCGGGCTCTGCCACCCGGGAGCCTGTCCGGCGTACCACCCGGCGGCCCGGCGTGTCCCGGTGGGTATTACCGCCCTCCGGTCCCGTCCGCCGGGTCCCGATCACGGTCCCCGGCGTCCGTGGCCGGACGTGACGCGGCCCGTGCCCGCTCGTGAGCACGGGAGCTACCCCGTCTCATACCTCGGCCGGGGTGCCCTCACGCCCATGCCCGTGCCAAGTCTTCCCCTCCGGCGAACCCCGGCGACCCCCGGGCGCCCTCCGGTGACCCCGGTGAGCAGGGCGTTCACCGGCCGGGGGCCTGCCCGCGCGAGTCGCTCAGCACCCTGAACGTGATGCCCGCGCGCCGCAGGCGCCCGATCAGCGCGTCGCCCATCGCCACGGCGGTGGTCACCTGGCCCGAGACGTCCGGCAGGTCGTCGCTCGCCAGGCAGAGCGCGGCCTCGCCGAGCATCCTGGCGGTCTCGGTGTAGCCGGGGTCGCCGCCCGCGACCTCGGTGACGACGCGCGCCCCGCCGCCGCGGCCGAGGAAGGTGACCTTGAACCAGTTCCGGGCCCGGCGCTCCGGGGTGGGCCCGGCGCCCTGCGGGAAGCGGCTCAGCAGCAGGGAACGGGCCGGGGGGACCTGGGCGAGCAGGGCCAGCGTGCCCATGCCCGCGGCGAGGCCGAGCGCGGCCGGCAGGCTCCTGATCGCGAAGTGGTGGCGGTAGGTGAAGTCGGGGCCGTAACGCTCCAGCGCGCGGGCCGAGCGGGCGACGACCTGCGGGTCGAGCGTGGGCAGCGGCAGCGCCCAGCCCCCGACGTAGCGGACCGTGCCGGGCCCGCCGCGCGCCCTCCTGGGAGCGGGCGGCGGCACGGGGTCCACCGCGCGGTCCGCCGCCGGGCCCGCGACGAGCCGGGGTTCCGGCACGCGTTCGAGCTCCTCCCGGACCCGCGCGGCCTCGCCCGCCTCGCGGAGCCGGGAGGCCGCCAGGACGGCGGAGTGCACGGTGCCGCCCGAGACGGCGCCCGAGGCCCGGACGAACCCGTCCACCTCCAGCGGTACCCCCTCGGGCAGGTGGCCGACCGTGAAATAGGCGCCCAGGTCGTGCGGGATCGAGTCGAACCCGCAGGCGTGCACGAGCTTGGCCCCGGTCCGCCTGGCCCGCTCGTGGTGCCGGATGAACATCCGGTCGACGAACTCGGGCTCGCCGGTGAGGTCGGCGTAGTGGGTGCCCGCGTCGGCGCAGGCGGCCACGAGCGGCTCGCCGTAGGTCAGGTAGGGGCCCACGGTGGTCGCGACGACCCTGGCCTGCCGGGCGATCTCCGTCATGGAGGCGGGATCGGTCACGTCGGCGAGCAGCAGCGGCAGCCCGGGCAGGCCGATCCGCTCCCTGACCGCCTGGAGCCTGGCCCGGTCGCGTCCGGCCAGGGCCCAGCGGAGCCCTGGACCCGCGGCGCGCGCGAGGTAGTCCGCGGTGAGCCCCCCGGTGAAGCCGGTGGCACCGAACAGCACGATGTCGTACGGGCGGTCGTCGGCCATGCGTGCGGCTCCTCGTCACGAGATCACGTACGGCCACAGTAATCGCCTCCCGCCCGGAGCGCCGCGACAGGGGACGCCGGGGCCCGCGGGGTGTCCGTGCTGACCGCGCACCTCATGGGTGGCGTTGGTAGGTTCTGTGCAGGGTCGTGCTCCGGAGAGGCCGGGGCACGCACGCGTGAAGGGCTGGAACGGTGGAGGTCGAGCAGACGGCACTGCCCGGAATAGGACTGCGGCACGAGTTCACCACGCGGTCGGGCAGACGCATAGGACTCGTCTCGCACCGCAACGGCCGCCGCGACCTGGTGATCTACGACCGCAACGACCCCGACCGGGCCTGCGAGACCGTCAAGCTGAACGACGAGGAGGCCGACGCGCTCGCCGAGCTGCTCGGCGCGCCGCGCATCGTGCAGCGCCTCAACGCCCTGCACCGCGAGGTCGAAGGGCTGGTCAGCCTGCAGCTGCCGATCGCGCCGGGCTCGCCGTACGCCGGCCGGCCGATGGGTGACGCGCGCGTGCGCACCCGCACCGGGGCCTCCATCGTGGCCGTGGTGCGCGAGGGACAGGTGTTCGCCAGCCCCGCGCCCGACTTCGAGCTGGCCGAGGCCGACGTGGTGGTCGTGGTGGGCAGCCCGGAGAGCACCTCCGCCGTGTCCGACATCCTTTCCGGCGGGTAGGTCAGCGGGTGCACACGGCGATCCTCTTTCTTGAGCTCGGCGCCGTTCTCCTCGGGCTGGGCATCCTCGGTGCCCTGGCCCTGAGGGTCGGCATCTCCCCCATCCCCCTCTATCTCATCGCCGGTCTGGCCTTCGGCACCGGCGGCATCCTCCCCCTGGCCACCAGCGAGGAGTTCATCTCGGTCGGCGCCGAGCTGGGCGTCATCCTGCTGCTGCTCACCCTGGGCCTGGAGTACAACGCCGACGAGCTCGTGACGAGCCTGAGGAGCAACGCCCGCGCGGGCGTGGTCGACCTGGTGCTCAACGCGGCGCCGGGCGCGATCGCCGCGCTGCTGCTGGGCTGGGGTCCGGTGGCGGCCATCGCCATGGCCGGCGTCACCTACGCGACCTCCTCGGGCATCACCGCCAAGGTCCTGTCCGACCTGGGCTGGATCGGTAACCGCGAGACTCCGGTGGTGCTGTCGCTGCTGGTCTTCGAGGACCTCACGATGGCGATCTACCTGCCGGTCCTGACCGCGGTGCTGGCCGGGCTGAGCCTCGCGAGCGGCGCGGTCACCGTGGCGATCGCCCTGGCCGCGGTCAGCGTCGTGCTGGTGGTCGCGCTCCGCTACGGCAGGGCCATCGAGGCGTTCGTCTCCAGCCCCAACTCCGAGGTGCTGCTACTGAAGGTCATCGGGCTGGCGCTGCTGGTCGCCGGGGTGGCCCAGCAGCTCCAGGTCTCGGCCGCGGTCGGCGCCTTCCTGGTGGGCATCGCGCTCTCGGGCGAGCTGGCCGAGGACGCCCAGGCGCTGCTCACCCCGGTACGCGACCTGTTCGCCGCGGTGTTCTTCGTCTTCTTCGGCCTGCAGACCGACCCGACCAAGATCCTTCCGGTCGCCGGGCTGGCTGCGCTGCTCGCCCTGGTCAGCATGATCACGAAGCTGCTCACCGGCGCGTACGCCGCGCGGCGGGCCGGGATCGCCAAGGCGGGGCGGGTGCGGGCCGGGATCGCGCTCATCCCCCGGGGCGAGTTCAACATCGTCATCGCCGGTCTGGCCGTGGCCGCCGGGGTCCACCCCGACCTCGGCCCGCTGGCCGCCACGTACGTGCTCATCCTGGCCGCCTTCGGCCCGCTGGCCGCCCGGCTGGTGCAGCCCCTCATCACCGCCATCGCCAAGCGCGCCTGACCCGGCCGGTCCGTTCCCCGCCGGTCCCGGCCCGCCCTTGCCGCGTCGTGTCGCGCACGGGGGCGTACACGGCCGGCCGGGAGCGGGCCGGGGTCAGCGCGACGAGGCGTCCAGGGAGGCGACGACCCGGCGCAGGGTGCGCTGCAGCTCGGCGACCTCGGCGGGCTCCAGGCCCGCGGCCCGGAAGATGTGCTCGGGCACGTCGCAGGCCCGCTCCTCCAGGGCCTCGCCCTCGGGGGTGAGGCCCACCAGCACGGAGCGCTCGTCGGCGGCGCTGCGTTCGCGGCGCACCAGGCCCGCGGCCTCCAGCCGCTTCAGCAGCGGTGACAGGGTGCCCGAGTCGAGCCTGAGGGCGAGCCCGAGCTCCTTGACCGTCACCGGCCCGCGCTCCCACAGGGTCATCATCACCAGGTACTGCGGGTAGGTCAGGCCCAGCTCGCGCAGCACCCCGCGGTAGACGGCGTCCAGCGCCCGGGACGCGGCGTGGACGTCGAAGCAGACGAGGTCCTCCACGGAGAGTTTCACGGTTCCGAGTGTACCGGATTTGACTGTGTCCTATTAAGTTACGCACAATCAAATGGTTCGCAACAGATGAAGGGGATCACGATGAGTACGCTCTACACCGCCATCGCCACTGCCAACGGCCGGGAAGGGCGGGCGGTCTCGTCCGACAGGCGTCTCGACATGGCCCTCGCCCCGCCCAAGGAGCTGGGCGGCTCCGGCGAGGGCACCAACCCCGAGCAGCTGTTCGCGGCCGGCTACGCCGCCTGCTTCGCCAGCGCGCTCCAGCTCGTCGGCCGCAGGCACAAGGCCGACGTCTCCGAGGCCTCGGTGACCGCCGAGGTCGGCCTCGTCCCGTCGGGCGAGGGCTTCGGGCTCGCCGTGACGCTCCGCGTCGAGCTCCCCGACGCGCTGCACGGGGAGGCCGGCACCGCCCTGGTGGAGGCCGCCCACCAGGTCTGCCCCTACTCCAACGCCACCCGCGGCAACATCCCGGTGGAGCTGGTGGTCGAGTAGACCCCGCCCGGAGGGGACCCGCGGCGGTCAGGGAAGGGGCCTGCGCCCCGCGAAGCCGAGCTCGTCACGGTGGTACCAGGCCAGCTCACGGTCCCCTTCGAGCCAGCACAACCGCACCCGCATCCCGTCCAGCACCGCGGGGAAGTCGACCAGCAGCGGCGCGACGCCCTTGACCTCGATGCCCCGCTCCTCGAACCAGCCCAGGATCTCCTCCAGCCTGGCCTCGTACGCCTTCGCCTCCGCCAGCCCACCGGCCTCGGAGGTACCGGTGGTGCGGAGCTCGTGCGCGAGCTCGGCCAGCTCGCCCCGCATCGTCACGAACGCGTCGGCCCGCTCCAGCAGCACGGGCATGAGCGCCCGCGCCTCCTCGACGGTGAAGGTCCTGTCCACCCCAGCACGCTAGCGCGTGCCGCCGCCACGACCGGAGGTGGGGCGGCACGTGGGCGTGGCACGTCCCCGCGACCGGGCCCAAGCCGTCCGGAGGTCCCGGTCACAGCCGGTCGTAGAGCGCCTCCAGGATCGGGGGCCAGCGCGGGTCGGGGCCCGCGGGGGCGGTGATCGTACGGCTCGGCGTGTAGGCGAACCCGATGCCCGCCACCGGGTCGGCGAAGGCGAGCGAACCGCCCGATCCGCTGTGCCCGAACGCCTCGGCCCGGGGCGCGAAGGGGCGTACCTCGTTGGGGAGCATGTATCCCAGGCCGAAGCGGGTCCGGCCGCGCAGGACCTCGTCGAAACCGTCGCTGTGCGCCGTGGTGGCACGCTCCAGCGTCCCGGGGTCGAGCAGGTCGCCGGACAGGAGGGCGCCGTAGAGGGTGGCCAGGGCCCTGGCGGACGCGTGGCCGTTGGCCGCGGGGATCTGGGCGGCACGCCAGCGCCCGGTGTTCACCAGCCCGGGCACGAGCTGGTCGGCCGGGTTGAGGAACGCCTTGGCGGTGACCGACGCGGGGTCCGCCATCGCCTCGGCCAGCGGGGATCCTCCCGGCCCGGTCGGGCCTCCCGGCGTGGGCGGGCCCTCCGGCGCGGACGCGCCTCCCCGGATGGACGGGCCTTCCTGGGGGGACCGGCCTCCCTGGGGGGACCGGCCTCCCTGGGGGGACCGGCCTCCCTGGGGGGACCGGCCTTCCGCCGACGAGCTCTCCGGGGTGGGCGGGCTCTCCGGGGGGAGCACGAACGCCGCCCGGTGCGCGTCGTGCCGGGGAAGGCCGATCCACAGGCCGGGGACGCCCAGCTCCCCGGAGAGGCCGGAGACGAGGTCGCGGATCTCCCGGCCGGTGACCCGGCGGAGCAGCTCGCCGACCAGCCAGCCGAACGTGACCGCGTGGTAGCCGTGCCGCTCCCCCGGCGTCCACCAGGGCTCCTCGGCGGCCAGCGCGCTCGTCATGGCGTCCCAGTCGTAGAGGCTCCCCGGCGGCAGCGGGGAGCGGATCGCGGGCAGCCCGGCGCGGTGGGAGAGCAGCTGGGCGACGGTGGCCCGCGCGGTGAACTCCGGCCAGTAGCGGGCCACCGGCGCGTCGAGGTCGAGGAGGCCGCGCCGCGCGCACAGCAGGGCCACGGTCGCGACGACCCCCTTGGAGACGGAGAAGACGTTGACCACCGTGTCGCGCCGCCACGGACGGGTCCCTCCCTCGTCGGCCGTACCGGCCCAGACGTCCACGACGAGGCGGCCGCCCGCGGCGACGGCCAGGGCGGCGCCTCCGGGGCCGATCCCCTGCCTGAACGCCTCGACGACCGGGGTGAACGCCGGATCGCAGAACATGACCCCTCCCTCATTTACTCAACCATGGTTGCGCAACCTTGGTTGAGTATTGGACGGTGGGACACATGACGTCAAGCCCCGCCGATCCCGGTGCGACCGGGGACCTCACCCTGCTCTTCACCGCCCTGGCCGCCGCCTGCGACGCCGAAGTGCGCGGGCGCATGGCCGCGGCGGGACACGCCGAGGTGCGCACGGTGCACGGCTACGTCTTCCAGCACCTTCTCGGCGGCCCGGTCCGCGTGAGCGACCTGGCCGGCCTGCTCGGCATGACGCCGCAGGGCGCGTCCAAGGTCGTGACGGAGATGGAGCGGATCGGCTACCTCACCCGCAGGACCGATCCGGAGGATCAGCGGGCGCGCGTCGTCGAGCTCACCGGGCACGGCAGGGACGCCGTCGACGCGGGCCGCAGGGCGCGCGCCGCCGTCACCGCCGAGCTCCGCGCGGTCCTGGGCGAGGCGGCGGCGGACGATCTGCTGTCGTCCCTCGACCGGCTGGCCGACCACACGGGGGCCATGCGCGAGCTCCTCGCCCGCCGCCTCCGCCCTCGTCCCGGGTGAGCTCCCCCGCGCCGGCACGAGCGGACGCCGGGAGCCGTCAGTCCCCGATCCGGTAGAAGCGCGTGGCCGTGCCGCCGAGGACGGCGGCGCGCTCGGTCTCGGCCAGGCCCGCGAGCAGCACCCCGGTCTCGCGCCACACCTTGGCGTAGTCCCCGGCGAGGACGGCCACCGGCCAGTCGCTGCCGAACATCAGCCGGTCGGGGCCGAAGACCTCCAGCGCGTGGTCCACGTAGGGGCGCAGGTCCTCGGCCGTCCAGGTCCCCGCGTCGGCCGCGGTGTTGAGGCCGGACACCTTGGCGTACACGTTCGGGTGCTCGGCGGCGCGGGCGATGAGCGACGCCCACGGCTCCCACCCCTTCTCCCTGATCGGCGGCTTGGCCAGGTGGTCGACGACCAGCCGCAGCCCCGGGACGCGCTCGGCCAGCACCGGCACGTGCTCCAGGTGCCTGGGCAGGACCGCGACCACGTCGAACGGCAGCCCCGCCCCGGCCAGGAGGCCCAGGCCCTCGACCACCGGGTCCCGGATCAGCCAGTCGGGGTCGGGGTCGTCGTGGATGAGGTGCCGGACCCCGGCGAACCTCGGATGCCGGCGGTAGCGCTCCAGCGCCCCGGCGGCCTCGTCCGGGCGGTGCAGCGGCACCCAGCCGACCACGGCCGCGACGAAGTCGTGGGCGTCCGCCTGCGCCAGCATCGCGTCGGTGTCGGCGTAGGTGTCGGCGGCCTGGACCAGCACGGTCCGCTCCACCCCCGCGGCGGCGAGCTGCGGGAGGAGCTCCTCGGGGGCGAAGGTGCGGTGGATCGGGCCCGCCTCCGGCGTCAGCCAGGGGTAGGAGCCCGTCTCCAGGTTCCAGAAGTGCTGGTGGGCGTCGACGACGGCCATCCGCCGCTCCTTCTCGATCGGTCGTCCGGGCCCGCTCACGCTAGGGCCGTCCCGGAGGGCACGTCAACGCTGCGGCGGGCCGGGCAGCGGGTGGCTCTCCCCCCTGGCCAGGTAGACGACCCGGGCGCCGTTGCCGTCCCGCTCGACCTCCTCGCGGAAGTCGGACAGCGGGGAGCTGAAGACGCCGTAGTCGTCGTAGTGCACCGGCAGGACGCGGCGTGGATTGATCATGGTCACCCAGTCGGCGCCCTGCCGTCCGTCCATCGTCACCATCACCATCCCCAGCAGTTTGGTGCCGCCCAGGTGGACGATGCCGACGTCGATGTCGGGGAAGCGACGCGGGATGGCGTCCAGCTCCCTGCCCATCAGCGTGTCGCCGCTGACGTGCAGGCGCAGGCTCACGAGCCCGCCGGGGTCGGCGAACTCCAGCATGCTTCCCATGACCGGCGGCATGAGGGCGTTCATCACGCCGGGGCCGTGCCGCGCGGGCAGCGAGGTGATCCTGACGGAGCCGCCCGGGCCCCGCAGCTCGTGGTCACGCCAGGTGTTCAGGCCGACCGCCTCGCCGAAGCCCTGCCGCTTCAGCTTCCGCGCGGCGTGCGGCGTGGTGACGACCGGCAGGCCCTTGTCCAGCCCCCTGCGGGCCACCCGGTCCCAGTGGTCGCCGTGCATGTGCGAGAGCAGGACGGCGTCCAGCGGCGGGAGACGGTCGACGCTCAGCGCGGGTTCGGTCAGCCGCCGGGTGGACAGGCCGTAGCCCAGGTAGGCGCGCTGGCCGCGGTGCAGGAAGTTGGGGTCGGTGAGGATGGTGAACCCGTTGTAACGGATGAGGGTGGTGGCGTTGCCGATGAACGACACGCTCGCCTCGTCCCGGTCGGACATACCGCGGCTCCGTGTCAGGTCGATGGGATGGGGTGGGGAGAGAGCGAGTCATGCCCCGACGCCCCGGAGTCACACCTCGCCCGTCTCATCCCCCGGCATCCCGTACGCACACCTCGCCCGTCCCTCCCGCACCCCGGCCGGCGGCGCGGTCAGTTCGGGGTCAGCGTGCGGTAGGTGTTGCCGTGCCACTCGACCAGCAGCACGGTGGCGTCGTCCTGGAGCTTGCCGTCGTGGTACTCCAGCACGTGGTGGATCAGGCGGCGCAGGGTCTCGGAGACCGGCAGGCCGTCGGAGTGGTGGCGGACGATGAAGTCGACGAAGCGCTCCAGCCCGAACTCCCGGCCCTCGCGGTTGCGCGCCTCGGTGACGCCGTCGGTGTAGAGCAGCACCCGGTCGCCGGGCTGCAGCTGCTCGCGGCAGACCGTGACGGGAAGGTCGAAGTCCAGGCCCATGGGGTGGGCGGGCGGGCAGCGCAGGGTGGTGACCGTGCGGCCTCCCCGGATCACCACCGGCGGGTGGTGGCCGCGGTTGATCCAGCTGAGCATGCCGGTGGGGACGTGCAGTTCGGCCAGGATGGCGGTGACGAACCGGGTCGCCCTGCCGAACTCGGCGATCAGTACCTTCTCGATCTCCTCGCTGTTGGCGGCCAGGTCCATGCCCTGGCGCCGGTTGTTGCGGCAGGCGGCCAAGGCCAGGTTGGCGGTCAGCCCGGCCGAGACGTCGTGGCCCATCGCGTCGAAGATGCCCAGGTGCAGCAGGTCGCCGCCGACGGCGTAGTCGAAGGCGTCCCCGCCGACCTCGTAGGCCGGTTCCAGCGCGGCGCTGACCACCACCTCGGTGTTGGCGAAGGTCAGCGGCGGCATCAGCGTCCACTGCATCTCCGCGGCCACGTGCATCGGCCGGGTGCGCACCAGACGCGCGTAGGAGTCGCTGTGGGCCCGCTTGCTGGCCACGATGAGCGCCATCGCCGCGGCCAGCGCGCGCATCGCCTCCCGGCCCGCCTCGCCGATGTCGGCCGGGGCCTGGACGCGCAGCATGCCCAGGCGCTCGGTGCCGTCCAGCAGCGGCATCCACCAGTGGCCGGTCCCGGCCTCGTCGTCCTCGTCGCCGGGCCGGAAGAGCACCCGCGACTCCTGGAATCCCCGCCCGGCCAGCGTCGCGTCGATGCGCAGCTCGTGGGCGTGCCCGTCGATCTCCTCACCGGCGTCCTTGCCCCGGCCGGTCAGCAGCCGGAGCACCTCCTGCTGCAGGTCGGCCAGGTAGATCAGCACCTCGCCCAGACCGGCGTGCGCGGCGTGCTCGACGACCAGGGCGGGCAACTCCTCCAGCGCGCTCAGATGGCTGGCGGTGAGGAGCCCGGTGAGCATCCGGGCGGTACCGCGCTGGACGCCCGGCTCGTCATGTACGTCCATCCGTGACCACCCACGTCTCTTCACGCTCCGCACACACCGGATCGAGTATGCGGCAGCGGGGGTACCGGTTCGGCACTCTTGAGCGCACCGCCCGGAATCACTGTACGGGCCCGCCCCCGCGTCCGCGGGGGCACCACGGTACCGGCGCGGGGAGACCGCGCCGGTACCGGGTGCGAGGGACGGACCGGCCCGCGGGAAAGCGGCCTGCGTCGCCGCTGACGCCCGTGCCGTCGAGACGGGGTGCGAGGGACGGACCGGCCCGCGGGAAGGCCGTCACCGCACGCGGAGGGCGGACCGTCCCGGGGACGGCGCCGGTACGCCGGTACCGGGTGCGGATCAGCCCTCGCGCCACTCGCCCGACTTCAGGGCACCACCCGCCTGCGGGCCCATGAGCCCCAGGCCGCCGTCCACGAACAGCGAGGCGCCGGTGACGTACGACGAGGAGGGGCCGGCGAGGAAGGTGACGGCGGCGGCGACCTCGCGGGCGTCGCCGGGCCGGTCGATGGGGTACCCGGGACGGCTGCCGGGCTCCGGCAGCTCGTCCTCCTGGCCGGTCATCGGGGTGGCGATCTCCCCGGGGGCGATGTTGTTCACCGTGATCCCGTACGGGGCCAGTTCCAGGGCGAGCACCCGGGTCAGCATGCGCAGGCCGCCCTTGGCCGCGCAGTACGGTCCCGAGCCGACCCTCGGGTGCTCCTCGTGGACGCTGGTGACGTTGACGATGCGGCCCCCGCGGCCGGAGGCGACCATGCGGCGGGCGGCACGCTGGGCGCACGTGAACGCTCCGTCGAGGTCCACCGCGATCACCGACCGCCACTCCTGGAAGTCCATCTCCAGCAGTGGCGTGCTGCTGCCGGTCCCGGCGTTGTTCACCAGGACGCCGAGGCCGCCCAATTCCTCGGCCAGCTCGTCCACGGCGGAGGCGGCCTCCTCCGGCCGGGTCAGGTCCTGCCGGCGCACGGCCGCCGTACGGCCCAGCTCACGGACCAGCTTCGCGGTCTCCTCGGCCCCGTCCTGGTCGGAGTGGTAGGTGATGCCCACGTCGAAGCCCTCTTCGGCCAGCGCCACCGCGCTCGCCCTGCCGATGCCGGAGTCCGCTCCGGTGACGATCGCGACCCGGTCGTAGCCGGATGGAGATATGGGTGCTCTGCTCATGACGAACCGCTTTCCTGGGAGTACCTGCCGTCCCGGCCGGGACGTCCGCGCACGGCGGGCCCGGCCCGGACGATGTCCGGGAACGCGATGTCTCCCCTGGAGAGGACCCCTTAAACGGGGGCGCTCGGGGGGCAGGATCGGGGACGTCCCCGACGTCTATGCCAGGGCGGCGCCCAGGCGGCGCCACTGCTCGCGCGGGAAGGCGTCCGGATCGGCCGTGAGCACCTGCAGGGCGACGTGGTCGGCCCCGGCGGCGCGGTGCTCGTCCACCCTGCGCCTGACCGCCTCCTCGTCCCCCCACGCGATCAGGGCGTCGAACAGGCGGTCGCTGACCGACTCCAGGTCCTCGGGCGAGAAACCCAGGCGCAGCAGGCTGTTGGCGTAGTTCGGGAGGGTGAGATAGCCCCGCAGCCAGTCGGTCCCGATCGCGCGTGCCTCGTCGGCTCCGGAGCACAGGATCACCGTCTGCTCCGGAAGGACGAGCGGGCCCTCGCCCAGCGCCTCGCGGGCGAGCCGCGTGTGGCCGGGGGTGACGAGGTAGGGATGGACCCCGCGCGTCCTTTCCCCCGCGAGCCGGAGCATCTTCGGGCCGAGCGCGGCGAGGACCCTCCTGCCGGTGGGCACGGGGGGCTCCGCCGCGTCCAGACCGTCGAGGAACGTCTCCATGGCCGCCATCGGCCGCCGGTACCGGCCGGCCTCGGCCTGGTCGACCAGCGGCGCGTGGCTCACCCCGATCCCCATCAGGAACCGGTCGCCGTGGGCGGCCGACAGCGTCGCGTACGAGGCCGCGGCCTCGGCCGGGGTGTGCATCCACAGGTTCAGGATGCCGGTCGCGACGACCGTCCGGCGGGTCGCCGCCAGCAGGTGCTCGACGGCGTCGAACAGCGCCCCTCCGACGTCGGGGATCCACAGGGCGCCGAAGCCCAGCTCCTCCAGCTCGGCCGCCGCCTCGGCGGACTCGGCCGGGTCCCCGTACCGCAGCTGGGTGCTCCACACGCCCACACCAGAGAGATTCATCGCGACCTTTCCGTTTCCCAGGACGCCGGCCGGCACCGCGTGGCGTGGTGCCGGGACCACCGGGACGGCCGCCGCGCACCGAGGTACCCGGGTGCCCGCCGTCCCGCCGGTGCCCCGGCCCGCGGCTCCCGCGGGCCGCCGGCGTGGTGTGCCGGCACGGTGTGCCGGTGGCGGCGAGGTGCCACCGGCGGCACCGTACCCGGCTCGGGCAGGTTCTACGCGGGCGAGAGCGCCGGGTCGCCTGAGCGGGTCGCGGGCGGCGGGGTGTCCCCGTCGTCACCGTCGTTCCCGTCGCCGCCGTCATCGCCGTGGTCGCCGTGGTCGTCGTCCAGCAGGGTCGCCTCGTCGAACGGCGCCCTGCCGGCCAGTACCTCCTCCGCGCGCTCCCGGTCGAACTCGCCGGTCCAGGTGCCGACCAGCACGGTGGCGACCGCGTTGCCCGCGAAGTTGGTCAGCGCCCGCGCCTCGGACATGAAGCGGTCGATGCCGACGATCAGGCCGACCCCGTCCACCAGGTCGGGGCGGTGCGACTGCAGGCCGCCCGCGAGGGTGGCCAGGCCCGCGCCGGTGACCCCGGCGGCGCCCTTGGAGGCGATCATCATGAAGACCAGCAGGGAGATCTGCTCGCCGAAGGAGAGCGGGGCGCCGGTGGCGCTCGCGATGAACAGCGTGGCCATGGTCAGGTAGATGGCGGTGCCGTCCAGGTTGAAGGAGTAGCCGGTCGGCACGGTGATGCCGACCACGGGCCTGCTGACGCCGAGGTGCTCCATCTTGGCGATCAGGCGGGGCAGCGCCGACTCCGACGAGGAGGTGGACAGGATCAGCAGGAACTCCCGGCCCAGGTAGCGCAGCAGGGAGAACAGGCCGACCCGGGCCACCAGCCACAGCAGCGGGCCGAGCACCACGAACACGAAGAGCAGGCAGGTCAGGTAGAAGGCGAGCATGATGACGCCGAGGCTCCTGAGCGCGTCCATGCCGGTGGCGCCGACCACCGCGGCCATCGCGCCGAAGGCGCCGACCGGGGCGGCCCACATGATCATGGCGAGGATCCGGAAGACGAGCCGCTGGACGTGCGTGATGCCGTTCAGGATCGGCCTGCCGCGCTCGCCCATGGCCTGCAGGGCGAACCCGGCCAGCAGCGCGACCAGGAGGGTCTGCAGCACCTCGCCGGAGGTGAGCGCGGAGACCAGCGTGGTGGGGATGATCCCGAGCAGGAACGTCACCGTGTCGCTCTCGCCGCCCTTGGCCGCCTCGGCCCCGGCCGCCTTGCGCAGCTCGTCGGTGAGCTGGAGGCCCTGGCCGGGGTCGATGAGGTTGCCGACCAGCAGGCCGATGCCCAGCGCGACGGTCGACATGGCCAGGAAGTAGCCGAGCGCGAGCCCGCCGACCCGGCCGACCTTGGCGGCCCTGGTGACGGAGCCGACGCCGAGCACGATGGTGCAGAAGATGATCGGGCTGATCATCATCTTGATCAGGGCGACGAAGGCGGTGCCGATCGGCTTGAGCTCCTTGGCCAGATCGGGGGCCACGAGCCCGACGGCGATACCGGCGACCACGGCGACGATCACGGCGATGTAGAGGTAGTGCGTTCGATCCCGGGCCGCGCTCATGCGTGCCTCCCGTTCTGGATGAGAATCCGGTCGAGCGACTATGAGCCGGTGCTGTGATCTAAGTCACCATTGCGTACATTTCGTTCGTGGACTTGTGGATGCTTCCCCGCCGCGTGCGCGGCTGGAGCCTGGCCGTGCGCGGCTGGAGCCTGGCGCGGCAGATGCTGGCGCTGCAGATCGTCGTCGTGGGCGTCACCGTGGCCGGTGGCGCGTCGCTGGCCCTCCTGCAGACGCGGGACCTGCTCGTCGAGGAGGCCGCCGGCACCGCCAGGGCGGTGACGGTCAGCGTGGCCGACTCCCCCTCCGTGCTGGCCTCCCTCGGCGACCCGTCGGCGCTGCAGCCGTACGCGGAGCGGGTCAGGAGGGAGACCGGGGTCGACTTCATCACGATCATGAGCCTGGACGGCGTGCGCTACACGCACCCCAACCCGGCCCAGATCGGCCGTCGCTTCCTGGGCACCACCGCGCCCGCCCTGGCGGGGCGGACCTTCACCGAGACCTACACCGGCACGCTCGGCCCCTCGGTGCGCGCCGTCGCCCCGGTCCGCGACACCGGCGGCCGGGTCAGGGCCCTGGTGAGCGGGGGCATCACGATCGACAGGATCAGCGTCAGGCTCCGCGACCAGCTCGCCGGGGCCCTGCTGATCGGCGGGCTGGGCCTGTCGGTCGGCGGGGCCGGCACCTACCTGGTCGGGGCCCGGCTGCGGCGCCAGACGCACGGCATGGGCCCGGCCGAGCTGAGCCGGATGTACGAGTACCACGACGCGATCCTGCACGCCGTACGGGAGGGGCTGCTGCTCGTCGACGCCGAGGGGCGGGTGACGCTCTCCAACGACGGCGCGCGCGAGCTGCTGGGCCTGACGGGCGAGCCGGCCGGGCGGCACGTCACCGAGATCGGCCTTCCCCCGTCGCTGGCCGAGCGGCTGGCGACGGGCGAGAACCGTACCGACGAGATCCACATGACCGGGGAGCGGACACTGGTGGTGAACGCGGCGGTGGTCCGCTCGGGCAACCGCTCGCTGGGCACCGTGGTCACCCTGCGCGACCACACCGAGCTGCAGTCCCTCGCCGGGCAGCTGGACGCCGAGCGCGGGTTCGCCGACTCCCTGCGGGCCGCCGCGCACGAGTCGGCCAACCGGCTGCACACCGTCATCACCCTGGTCGAGCTGGGCCGTACCGAGCAGGCGGTGGAGTTCGCGACCGCGGAGATCCGGGCCGCGCAGCAGCTCACCGACCGGGTGGTGGGCGCCGTGCGCGAGCCGGTGCTCGCCGCGCTGCTGCTGGGCAAGAGCGCCGAGGCCGCCGAGCGCGGGGTGGAGCTGGCGATCACCCCCGACAGCGAGCTGGGCGACCTCGGCCTGGACACCCGCGACCTGGTGACGATCGTCGGCAACCTGGTGGACAACGCGGTGGACGCGGCCATGGCGGGTACCCGTCCCGCGCGGGCGGAGGTGCGGTTGCGCGCCGACGAGACGACCTTCGTGATCGACGTCTCCGACAGCGGCCAGGGGCTCGACCCGGCCAGGACGGCCGACGCCTTCCGGCGGGGATGGACCACCAAGGGCGACGGCCGCGGTCTCGGCCTGGCCATGGTCGGGCAGGCGGTCCGCCGGGCGGGCGGGACGATCGCGGTCGGCGGGACGGACCCGGGCGGCCACGGCGACGACGGTGACGGCCACGGACGCGGCCACGGTGACGGCCACGGTGACGGCCACGGTGACGGGCACGGCCACGGGCACGGCGCGGTGTTCACCGTGCGGCTGCCGCTGAACGGGAGGGAGGCCCCATGATCTCGGTACTGGTCGTGGAGGACGAGGAGATCACCGCCGAGGCGAACCGGGTCTTCGTGGAGCGGGTGCCCGGCTTCCGGGTGGAGGGGGTGGCGAGGTCCGGCGGTGAGGCGCTGCGCTTCCTGCGCCGCCGCCCAGTGGACCTGGTCCTGCTCGACCTCTACCTGCCCGACATGCACGGGCTGGAGGTGTGCCGGGCGCTGCGGGCCGCGGGGGTGATGTCGGACGTCATCGCGGTCACCTCGGCGCGCGACCTGTCGGTGATCAGGTCCGCGGTCTCGGTGGGCGTGGCGCAGTACCTGCTCAAGCCCTTCACCTTCGCCGCGCTGAACGAGAGGCTCACCCGCTACGCGGAGTTCCGGTCGTCGGTGGAGGGGGTGGGCGAGGCCAGCGGCCAGGACGAGGTGGACCGCGCGCTGGCGGCGCTGCGGAACCCGGCGCAGGGCCCGCTGCCCAAGGGAATGACGCAGGCCACCCTCGACGCCGTCCTGGCGGAGCTGCGCGCGAACCCCGGCGGCCTGTCGGCCCAGGCCGCCGGAGCGGCGATCGGCGTCTCCCGGGTGACCGCCCGCCGCTACCTGGAGCACCTGACCGAGAGCGGGATCATCCGCCGGGTGCCCCGGTACGGTGGGGTCGGACGGCCCGAGTTGCTCTATCGGATCATCTGAGGCCGCTTCTCCGGGGCATCGCGTCCCCGGAACTGGTAGGAAAAAGACAGCCCGCCCTGTCCCCGCGGGCGAAGGAGCCCAGCATGACCTTTTTCACGATCTCATCGAGCCTGCTCGGGACGGCGCTGGTCGTCCGGGTGCTCGGGGAGCTCGACTACCGGCACGCCCCCACCTTCCGCGGAGAGATGGACAAGGCCTGGGAGGCCGGCACGCCCTCCATGGTCGTGGTCGACGTCGGTGAGATCACCTTCTGCGACTCCACCGGGGTCGCCCAGCTCATCCAGGTGCTCCGGCGGAGCCGCTCCCAGGGCTTCGGCCTGGCCCTGGTCGGCCTGCACGGAGTCCTGGAGCGGATTCTCACCATCACCGGCCTGCGCTCGTCCTTCGGCGTCTTCGCCACCGTGGAGGAGGCGCTGGCGTCCGGTGGATCGGCCTCAGCGCTGGTCCATCGGAGCCCGGGGGGCGTCGATGATGACGTCCGAGAAGATGTCCACCATCAGGGCGATCACGCCGCCGACCGCGACGATCCCGGCGCCGATCCAGAAGAACGTCCAATTGGGGCCTAGGCACAGCGCCACGCCCCCGACGGTGAACCCCAGCAGGATGACGATCACCGCGAGCCAGGACTTGGGGCTTCCCCCGTGACTACCGGCCATGAGCCTTTCCTCTCCACGTGAGTCAGTGATGCGCGCCGCCGGCCGCGGCGATCACCCGGGTCAGCGACCGGTGGAGCTCCTGTAGCTCCTCCAGGTCCATCCCCAGGCGCTCGGCGATCGCCGGCGGGATCCTCTCCGCCTCGTCCCGCAACCGGAGGCCCTCCGGGGTGAGCGTGACGGCCAGGACACGCTGGTCCTGGCCGTCCCGTCGCCTCCGGACGTAGCCGACGGTCTCGAGACGCTTCAGCAGCGGGGACAGCGTACCGGGGTCGAGGTGCAGTAGCTTGCTCAGCTCCTTGACGGACAGCGGTGCCCGCTCCCAGAGGGCGAGCATGACCAGATACTGCGGGTGGGTCAGCCTCATCGGTTCCAGCAGCGGCCGGTAGAGCGCGATGACGTCACGCGAGGCGACCGCCAGGGCGAAACAGACCTGCCGCTCCAGGCTGAGGGCATCGATCACGTCCCTCATCACCTCTCATCTGAACATAGTAGGATATTTAACGCACAAATGATTATCGCCCCAAGCATCGGCGAGCAAAGGATCCCCCATGTTTCACAAGAAGCCGATCGAGGAACGGATCGCCGAGCGCCAGGCCGGGAGGCCGGCCCTCAAGGAGGGCCGGCACTTCGAGCACGGCCCGGCCAAGTTCGTCTTCGTCTTCGTGCTCGTCTTCGTGGTGGTGGGCCACCTGGCCGGCCTGCTGCTGCTGATGGCCCTGGACGTGCACTGAGGCGGACGGCCGCCCTTCCTCTCACAGCCGAAGCTACGGTGCCACCCGGACGGTATCCGGGTGAGAGAATGACGATCCTGTTGGTCGGGGTTGGACCGCCCGCCAGATCAGGAGGTCTGTAGATGTCTGACGTCACACCGGAGCCCCAGAGCTCCGACGAGAGTTCCGACGACGAGCTGAAGCGCAAGTTCCGCGAGGCACTGGAGCGCAAGAAGCTCGCCGAGACGGACGCGGGTTCCGGGGGCAAGGGGAAGAACTCCTCGAAGATCCACGGTGCCCACGGCCCGGCTGCGGCCAAGCGCTCCTTCCGCCGCAAGAGCGGCGGCTGAGCCGCCTTCCGGATCAGGGGCCTTCCGGATCGATCGTCTTCGGGGACGGGGGCCTTGCGGGCCGGGAGCGGGATCGCCCGGCCCGTCTCGTGAACCGGGGGGGGGGGGGGGGGGGGGGGGGGGGGGGGGGGGGGGGGGGGGGGGGGGGGGGGGGGGGGGGGGGGGGGGGGGGGGGGGGGGGGGGGGGGG
>NZ_JBVJIA010000047.1:0-7785 GCF_055586505.1 Streptosporangium sp. NPDC050148
CACCTTGGATGGCTATCCCTACCATGTGACTGAAGCAGAAACTCCGGACGTTTATCGTGCAGTGCGTTTACTGATTGATTCGGGTGAGCAGTGCCAGGAGTACATCGATCCCGTCATTTCCGATGCTGAAGCCCAGGCAAATGAGCGCATGTGGCGTGATTCAGAAATACAGCGCATCAGTTGGGTAAGTGATCGTCATCGTGATCAGTTGGACATGGGATTGAAAACGACGCTTTCCACTGAGCAGTTCAAAGAGTTGCTCAAATACACTCAAGCATTGCGTGACTGGCCCCAGGCTGAGAGCTTCCCCTTGATTGCCAAACGGCCCGTTGTATTGCCTTGGTTGGATGCTGTTACTCAGTAAACGTGTCGGTGTGAGAGAGTAGAAATCAATGGAGATAACCCTTCCCCAACTTATCCAAGTAATGCCTGGAGCCCGCCTTAGAGCGGGCCTTTTTTTTGCTTCCTTCCACTCGGCTCCCCCACATCACCCAACCCCCCCCCCCCAACCCACCCCCGCCCTCCCCCCCCCCCCCGTTGGGCCCCCGGGCCCCGCCGACGTTCCGGACCGTCCGCGTCCGGCCGGTCGTCCGGGCAGGGCGGTCACTCAGTCCGGTGCTCCGGGCCGGTGCTCCGGATCGGTCGTCGGCCCGGACCGGCCGGTCACCCGGGCCGGTCGGTGACCAGGAACTCCACGCCGCCCCCCTCGTCGACGTCGGCGTCCAGGGACTTGTCGTCCAGCATGTCCACGACCTGCGGGTCGAGGAAGATCCGTGCCCCGCCCGACTCCACCACCCGGTCGGCCGACTCGGGGTGTTCGGCGATCGAGAGCACGAGCGAGCCGGTACCGTCGCTCTCGGACGAGATGCGCATACCGGTCTCGGGAGCGTCCGACACCTGCGCGCTGATGCCCCGGATTACCTGGGCTGCCGTATCCGTCAATGTGAGCATTGTTCCCCCTTGTCTGGTTTGCGCTTTCTCGGCCCTTGCCCGCTCTCACCGGCCCCAACCGTCCCCCGCCCGACCGCGGTGGATCACGTCCATACCCTCGTCCTGGAACGCCGCGCCCGCGGGCCCGGCGGAACGCGGGAGAACGGGCGGGGAGAGGCCATGGAGAGAGGTCAGGGACGATCGCCGCGCCCGCTGCCGGATCACGAGCACGGCGGCGATCCCGGTCCCGCAGGTCCGCCCCCGGGTCAGTCCCGCCCGCGCAGCTCCTCCAGGCGCTGGGCGGTCTTGCGCGCGGTGATCAGCACCGGGTCCCAGACGGGCGAGAACGGGGGAGCGTACGACAGGTCGAGCCCGGTCATCTCCTCCACCGTCATCTCGTGCCAGACGGCGATCGCCAGGGTGTCGATGCGCTTGGCCGCCCCCTCCCGCCCGACGATCTGCGCGCCCAGCAGGCGGCCCGTGGCCCGGTCGGCGATCATCTTGGTCTTCATCGGCAGGGCGCCGGGGTAGTAGCCGGCCCGCGTGGTCGACTCCACGACCACGCCGACCGGCTCGAACCCTGCCCTGAGCGCCTCGGCGGTCGACAGGCCGGTGCGCGCCACCTCGTACTCGCAGACCTTGGAGATCGCGGTGCCGACGACGCCGGGGAAGGCGGCGTACCCGCCGCCGATGTTGATGCCCGCCACGCGGCCCTGCTTGTTGGCGTGGGTGCCGAGCGCGATCGCGACCGGCCGCCGGGAGACCAGGTGGAAGGTCTCCACGCAGTCACCGGCGGCCCAGACGCCCTCGGCCGCCGTCCGCATCCTGCGGTCGGTCCTGATGCCCGAGGTCTCGCCCACCGGGATGCCCGCGGCCTCGGCCAGCGCGCTGTTCGGCCGGGTGCCGAGACCGAGGACCACCAGGTCCGCGGGCAGGGCCCGGTTCTCGGTGCGGACCGCGCCGACCCGGCCGCCGGACACCTCGAAGCCCTCCAGGCGCTCGCCCAGATGCAGCTCCACGCCCAGGTCGCGCAGCGCGTCGGCGACCAGGGCGCCCATGTCCGCGTCCAGGGTGCTCATGGGCTGCTCGGCCAGGTCCACGAGCGAGACCCGGATGCCGCGCCGGACCAGGGCCTCGGCCATCTCCAGGCCGATGTAGCCGCCGCCGACCACCACCGCCCGCTCCGGCTTCTCGGCCACGGCGTCCAGCAGCGCGGTGCCGTCGTCCAGGGTCTGCACGCCGTACACGCCCTCCGCCTCGACGCCGGGCACGTCCGGGCGGTTCGGGACGGCGCCGGTGGCCACCACGAGCCGGTCGAACGGCTCCCACCGGGGAGCACCCCCGCCCCCGCCCCCGCCCCCGCTCCCGGCCCCGCCGCCGTCGGTGTCGCGGACGGCCACGGCGCGCCGGTCCAGGTCGATCTCGACGACCTCGCTGTGCAGCCGCAGGTCGATGTCGAACTCGTCGCGGAACACCTCCGGGCGGCGGCTGACCAGCTCCTCGGGATCGGCCACCTCGCCGCCCACCAGGTAGGGGATCCCGCAGGCCGAGTAGGAGGCGTGCGCGCCCTTCTCGAAGGCGACGATCCGCAGGTCGTCCGGCCCTCGCCTCCTGCGGGCCTGGGAGGCCGCGCTCATCCCCGCGGCGTCGCCGCCGATCACCACCAGTCGTTCCGTCATCGTCCCCCGCCTCCGCCGCAGACCGCCGATGGTACGGCTTCCCCGTCCGGAGGTGTTCGAACGACTCCCCGTACCGCCCCTAGACCACCTCGAAGTCGGCCATCATCGCCATGTCCTCGTGCTCGAGGTTGTGGCAGTGCATCATGTAGCGCCCGCGGAATCCCGCGAAGCGCACCAGCACGTCCACCGTCTCGTACGGCCGGACGTCGACGGTGTCCTTCCAGCCGCCGTCGGTCGCCGCCGGGGCGCGGCCGTTGCGCGAGAGCACCTGGAAGTGGGCCAGGTGGACGTGCACCGGATGGTGGAAGTCGCTGGTCAGGCGCCAGACCTCGGTGCTGCCGAGGCGGGGGCGGGCCAGCGGCCTGCCGGGGCGGAACGGCACCCCGTTGATCGTCCAGGCGGCCCCCGCCCCCTGCCCGGTCCGCCGGAAGTCGAAGCGCCGCGTGGTCGCGGACGCGGGGCGAAGGGCCGGTCCGGCCGGTGCGGACACGGCGAGCCGGGCGGGCACCGCGGCGTCCTCGCGGGCCCGGCGCGCCACCCGGAAGCGCATCACGTCGCGGGTGCGGCCGGAGCCGAGCGTGTTGACCATCGTCACGTCGGTGCCGACGGGGTGGGCGGAGAAGTCCACCACCACGTCGAAGCGCTCGCCCGGGGCGATCGTGATCGCCTCGTGCGTCACGGGCGCGGCCAGCAGGCCGGCGTCGCTGCCGATCTGGGTGAACCGGCCGCCGGGCGTCAGCCGCAGCCGGTAGCGGCGGGCGTTGGAGGCGTTGAGCAGCCGCAGCCGGTAGCGGGTGGCCGAGACCTCCAGCACCGGCCAGGGGGCCCCGTTGACCAGGATCACGTCGCCCTCGACGCCCTCCATGTAGGCGTCCTCGACCCCGGGGCTCCCCAGCAGGCCGGGGTCCTTGGACGGGTAGCGGAAGGAGCCGTCCTCGTCGAAGGCCCGGTCGCAGATCATCAGCGGCACGTCCCGCTCGCCCCCGGGCAGCGGCAGGGCGTCCTCCTCGTCGTCCTCGACGATCGCGAACCCGGCCAGGCCCCGCCAGACCTGCGGCGCGGTGAAGTCCATCCGGTGGTCGTGGTACCAGAGCGTGGCGGCCGGCTGGTCCAGCGGGTAGGCGTAGTCCCGGAATCCCTGGTGCAGGGTCCAGCCGGACGCCTCGACCGCCGTGCCGTGGTGGGCGTGCCCGCCGGCCGGCGGGCGGAAGGTGTGCCCCTCGCCCACCACCAGGTCGGTGGGGTAGCCGTCGGAGCCGGGCGGGGTGACCCCGCCGTGCAGGTGGGTGGAGGTCGGCACGGGCAGCCGGTTGCGGACCCGGACCGTGACCGGGTCCGCGCGCCTGAGCCGGAAGGTCGGCCCGGGGAACGTGCCGTCGAACCCCCACACCTCGGTCGAGGTGCCGGGGACGATCTCCATCCGCGCCGGGCGCTGGACGACCTCGTAGTGTCCCGGCCGCACCGGGCGTGCCTGCGCGGGGATCGGCAGCGGGACGGTGAACGGCCGGGGCAGGGGCAGCGCGCTGGTCAGCGTCTGCCCCGAGGTCTCGGCCGACACGGCGCCGCATCCGGTGGCGAGCAGGCCGGTGGCGCCGAGCCCGCCCAGGAAGCGTCTTCTGGAGATCATGCCCGCTCCCGTCCCGCGCGCCAGGTCCAGGCGGTCATCCACACGGCCACGCCGAAGATCACCATCGCGAGCGGGATGTGCAGGGCGACCGCCCTCTCCATGCCCAGCAGGATCTGGCCGTTCATCAGCGCCACCTGGGCCGCGCTCACCCACAGCGGCCACGCCGGTCCCCGGCCGGGCCGCCACAGGACGATCGCGGCGATGAACTGCAGGCCTGCCAGCACGGTGCCGGCGGTGGCGTTCACGTTGTGCTGGGTCAGCAGGTCCACCTCGCCGGTGACGAACAGCCCGCCGATGACCGCCTGGCCGAGCACGGTGAGCAGGTGCGCGGTGGCGGTGACGCGCAGGGCCCACAGGGTGCGGGCGGGCAGGCGGGCCGGGGCGGCCGGGGGAGCCGGGCCGGTCACCGAGGGCGGGCCGGTCAGGGGGGCCGGGGAAATCATGGGAACCTCCGTTGGATCACGCCGCCCAGGCTTCCCGGTCGCGACGGCGCCGTCGTCACCCCGGGGAAGGTCATCGGCCCTACGTCGCCCGGTGTAGAAGGAGTACGGCGGGCGGACGCCGCTACGACCGGGGGAGTACACGGCAGGTGGCGGCCATGTCGAACACGCGATGAAATTAGCTCGCAAAAAGTATGTAAAAATTTTGCTACTTCGACCGTATGCTTGCGGGCATGACGCGAAGGCTTGCCGAGGTGGCCCGGAGGGTCGGGACGAGCGAGGCGACGGTGAGCCGGGTGCTCAACGGCAGGCCCGGCGTCTCGGAGGCCACCAGGCGGGCCGTGCTCGACGCGCTGGACGCGCTGGGGTACGAGCGCCCGACCCGGCTGCGGCGCGACCGGGCCCGCCTGGTCGGCCTGGTCTTCCCCGACCTGCGCAACCCGGTCTTCCCGGCGTTCGCCGAGGTGGCCGGTGGGGCGCTGGCGCAGCAGGGGTTCACCTCGGTGCTGTGCACGCGCACCCCGGGGGGCTCGCGGGAGGCCGGCCGCGTCGACGCGATGCTGGCCCAGCACGTCTCGGGCGTGCTGTTCGCGGGCGGCGCCTACGCCGACGCCGACGCCGGTCACGAGCACTACGAGCGCATCCGGGAGCGGCGCCTGCCGGCCGTGCTGGTGAACGCGGCCGTCGGCCACCTGGGGTTCTCCAGGGTCTCCTGCGACGACGTCGCCGCAGCCCGGCTGGCGGCCGGGCACCTGCACGCTTTGGGCCACCGGCGGATCGGGATGATCCTGGGGCCCGCCGACCACCTGCCCTCGCGCCGCAAGCTGGACACCTTCGCCGCCTACGCGCGCGAGCGCGGCCTGGTGGGCGGCGAGCGCCTGGTCGAGCATGCGGTGTTCTCGATGGAGGGCGGCCAGGCCGCCGCCGCCCGGCTGGTCGGGGCCGGCGTCACCGCGCTGGTCTGCGGCAGCGACCTGCTGGCGCTGGGCGCGGTGCGCGCGGTCCGGCGCGAGGGCCTGCGGGTGCCGCAGGACGTCTCGGTGATCGGTTACGACGACTCCTCCCTGATGAACCGGACCGACCCGCCGCTGACCACGGTGCGCCAGCCGATCGAGGCCATGGGCCGGGCCGCGGTGGAGCTGCTGGTGGCGCAGATCGACGCCGCCGCCAGGCCCGGGGGCGAGCTGCTCTTCGACCCCGAGCTGGTGGTCCGCGCCTCCACCGCGCCCCCGCCGCCCTCCTGACGGGTGCCGACGGTCGTTCTCCTGACGGACGCCGATGGGCACCGACTGCCACCGACGGGCACCGACTGGCACCGACTGGCACCGACTGGCACCGGCGGGCGTGCCGCTGAAACCGGCGTGAAAATTCCGTCAGATTCCTGACGTCGTACGGCATCGATCCGCAAGCGGGCGACTCCGCCGCGTGTCATCCCGTCGTCACCGCAGCTCGGTGCGGGTGCGCACGAACGGCGATCACGTTACGAGGCCATGGATGAGCGATCACTGTCACTTTTTTGCATCTAGATTGACGGGCTCTTGCTAGTTCCTGCACGCATCTATATGTTTCTCGCAACCGACCCGCCAAGGAGTGCCCCCGGATGAAATCCCCCAAGCTCGCGATGCTGCTCGCCGCGGCCCTCGCGCTCACCGCCGCCGGGTGCGGCGACGACGACAGCGGATCCAAGGCCGCGAACACCACGCCGGGCGCCGCCGGGGCCGACGCTCCGGTCACGATCTCCGTGGGCTGCCAGCCGCCCAAGAGCAACCCGCTGGAGCGCACCGCCTGGGACGAGGACGTCGCGGCGTTCAAGAAGATGCACCCGCACATCACGATCGACAGCAAGGACGCCTTCCCCTGCATCAACCCCGACACCTTCCAGGCGAAGCTGGCCGGCGGCACGATGGAGGACGTCTTCTACGTCTACTACACCGACGTCAAGAAGATCATCGCGGCGGGCCAGGCGGCCGACATCACCCCCTACGTCGGCACCGTCAAGCGGCTGAACGACCTGCGGCCCGACGTCATGAGCATCTTCAAGGAGGGCGACAAGCTCTACGGCCTTCCCCGCAACAACTACTCCATGGGCCTGGTCTACAACCGCAAGCTGTTCACCCAGGCGGGGCTGGACCCGGCCGCGCCGCCGAAGACCTGGGCCGAGGTGCAGGCCGCGGCCAAGAAGATCGCCGCGCTCGGCCCCGGCTACGTCGGCTTCGGTGAGTACAGCGCCGGCAACACCGGCGGCTGGCACTTCGCCGCCTCCCTGTACGCGCGCGGCGGCGAGATGGTCACCCCCGACGGCAAGGCCGCGGCCTTCAACAGCCCCGAGGGCAAGGCCGTCCTGGAGAACCTCAAGACCATGCGCTGGACCGACAACAGCATGGGCACCAAGCAGCTCCTGCAGTGGGAGGACCTGATGCGGATGATGGGCGGTGGCAAGCTCGGCATGATGATCGGCGCCCCCGACGTCGTCCAGGCCGTCAACAACGACTTCAAGGGCAAGTTCGAGGACTACGGCGTCACCTCGATGCCCGAGGCCAAGGCCTCCCTCAACGGCGGCGACGGCTACATGATCAACCCCAAGGCCACGCCCGAGAAGATCAAGGCCGCCATGCTGTGGCTGGACTTCCACGAGCTGACCCCCGGCCAGGGCCAGTTCAACTACGCCCGCAGCAAGAAGCAGGGCCGCCCGGTCGGCCTGCCGATCCCCGACCTGTACGGCGACAGCGCGCCCGGCAAGGAGATCGTCGAGCTGCGCAAGGCCAACGCCACCGTCCCGGTGGAGAACTTCACCCCCTTCGTGGAGGGATCGGGCGCCATCCAGAACAAGCTGGAGCCGCCCAAGTCCCAGGAGCTGTACGCGATCCTCGACGTGCCCATGTCGGCGGTGCTGACCCGGCAGGACGCCGACATCGACAAGCTGCTGGCCGACGCCGAGGCCAAGGCCAACAAGGTCCTGGCGAAGTCGAGCTGACCCTCTGAGACCCGGGGTGGGGGGGGGGGGGGGGGGGGGCCGCAAACCCCATCGGAAACAGAGAGCGAACAACGGGCAACCCCCACCCCAACAAAAAAACAAAAAGGCACCCCAGCGGGGGAAAAAAAGCACCCC
>NZ_JBVJIA010000047.1:7795-50737 GCF_055586505.1 Streptosporangium sp. NPDC050148
GAAAAAGCGAGGAGGAGAGGGGGGGATATGCGCCCCCCCTCCCCCCCCCCCCCCCTCCCCCCCCCCCCCCCCCCCCCCCCCCCCCCGACACCCATGTCGAAATCGGGAGTCGACCGATGACCACCATGACCGCCAAAGGGACCGTGAAAGGTCCGCGCGGGCGGAGACCGGGAGCCTTCCGGCGCGGCCTGCGGCGCAACCTCACCGCGTACGGCTTCCTGTGCGGGGCGCTGATCTGCTTCGCCTTCTTCTCCTGGTACCCGATGGTGCGGGAGGTGCTGCTCAGCTTCCAGCAGACGAACTTCGTCGACGACCCCGTCTGGGTCGGCCTGGACAACTTCCGCACGGTGACCGAGGACTCGGCCTTCGCCGACGCCTGGCTCAACACCCTGGCCTTCACCGGCCTGGCCCTGGTGTTCGGCTACGTCATCCCGTTCTTCGCGGCGATCGTGCTGAACGAGCTGCGCCACGCCAGGGCCTACCTGCGCTTCATCGTCTACCTGCCGGTCATGCTGCCCCCGGCCGTGGGCGTGCTGCTGTTCAAGTGGTTCTACGACCCGGGCGCGGGCCTGTTCAACCAGATCCTGGAGCTGGCGCACCTGCCCGCGCTGAGCTGGCTCGACTCCACCGACACCGCGCTGATCTCGCTCGTCATCGTCTCCACCTGGATGAACCTGGGCACCGGCACCCTGATCTACCTGGCCGCCCTGCAGAGCATCCCCAGCGAGCTGTACGAGGCCGCCGAGCTCGACGGCGCCGGGCTGTTCAAGCGCGTCTGGCACGTGACGATCCCGCAGACCCGGCTGATCCTGCTGGTGATGCTGCTGCTGCAGATCGTGGCGACCATGCAGGTCTTCATCGAGCCCTACCTGCTGACCGGCGGCGGCCCGGAGAACTCCACGCTCACCGTCGCCTACCTGATGTACCAGTACGCCTTCAACTTCGGCGACTTCGGCGCCGGAGGCGCGCTCGGGCTGATGCTCATGGTCGTGCTGATGGTGTTCTCCGCCTTCTACCTGCGCCTGTCGCGCGACGACCAGAGCTGAGGAGGTAGCGCCGATGTCGAACCTCACCGCCCGGCCCAGCCGCCCGACCCTCGTGAAGGACCCGGGACCCGGCCCCGCCGCCCCGCCCCGGCGCCCGCGCCGGCGCCGGAACAGGGAGCCCGACAGGCAGTTCCGCAGCCTGGTCTCCCCGCACACCCTCACCACCCCGCGCGGGCGGTTCCTCTACCGCCTGGTGCTGACCCTGGTGGTGGTGACCTTCACCGCGGTGTTCGTGTTCCCGCTCTACTGGATGGTCACCGGCGCGCTCAAGTCGCCCGAGGAACTCGCCCAGATCCCGCCCAGCTTCTTCCCCACCTCGCTCGACTTCGGGGTGTACGCCGAGGCGTGGGACCAGCTCGACCTGGGACTTTTCCTGACCAACACCGTCATCTACGCAGGCGGCGCCTGGCTGTTCACCCTGGCCATCGACGTCTCGGCCGCCTACGCGCTGTCGAAGCTGCGCCCGGTGCTGGGCAAGGCGGTGCTCGGCCTGATGCTGGCCACCCTGATGATCCCGCCGATGGTGATCCTGCTGCCCGCCTACCTGACGGTCAAGGACATGCCGATCTTCGGCTGGGACCTGCTGAACACCCCCTGGGTGATCTGGCTGCCGGCGGCGGCCAACGGCTTCTTCATCTTCCTGCTCAAGCGCTTCTTCGACTCGATCCCCAAGGAGCTGCTGGAGGCCGCGCAGATCGACGGCGCCTCGCCCGCGCGCATCCTGTGGTCGATCGTGCTGCCGGTCTCCCGTCCGATCCTGGGCGTGGTGTCCATCCTGTCGGTGGTCAACGTCTGGAAGGACTTCGTCTGGCCGCTGCTGGTGCTGCCCGACGGGGAGAAGATGACGATCAGCGTGGGCATCGCCTCGCTGTCGGCGCAGATGCCGCAGAACGTGCTCATCGCCTCGCTGGTGATCGCCAGCATCCCGACGATGATCGTCTTTTTGATCTTCCAGCGCAGCATCATGGCCGGTCTCACCGCCGGCAGCCTCAAGGGCTGACCCCGTCACCGGTGCCACCGGCGTCACCGGGCCCACCGATCCTCGACCGCCCCTTACCGCAAGGAGTTGTTCCAGCATGTCCGGCAGCATCTTCCCGGAAGCGACCCCGGACCCCGAAACGTGGTGGAGGGGGGCCGCGATCTACCAGGTCTACCTGCGCAGCTTCGCGGACGGCAACGGCGACGGGATCGGCGACCTCGCCGGACTCCGCGCGCGCCTTCCCTACCTCGCCGACCTGGGGATCGGCGCGATCTGGCTCAACCCCTGGTACCCCTCGCCGATGGCCGACGGCGGCTACGACGTGGCCGACTACCGCGACATCGAGCCGTCGTTCGGCACCCTGGCCGAGGCCGAGGCGTTCATCGCCGAGGCGCACGCCCTGGGCATCAAGACGATCACCGACATCGTCCCCAACCACGGCTCGGACCGCCAGGAGTGGTTCCTGCGGGCCCTGGAGGCCGGACCCGGCTCGCCCGAGCGCGAGCGGTTCATCTTCCGTCCCGGCCGCGGGACCGACGGCGAGCTCCCGCCCAACGACTGGCAGTCGATCTTCGGCGGGCCGGCGTGGACCCGGGTCGCCGACGGCGAGTGGTACCTGCACCTGTTCGCCCCCGAGCAGCCCGACTTCAACTGGGCCGACCCGCGGGTCGTCGAGGAGTTCCACGACGTGCTGCGCTTCTGGTTCGACCGGGGGGTGGACGGCATCCGCATCGACTCGGCCGCCCTGCTGGTCAAGGAGATGGACGGCGGGGGAGGACCGGAGGCCTACACCGACCTCGACGGCGTGCACGACATCTACCGCGGCTGGCGGCAGGTGGCCGAGCAGTACGACGACCGCATCCTGATCGGCGAGGTGTGGCTGCCCGACCAGGAGCGCTTCGCCCTCTACCTGCGCCCCGACGAGATGCACACCGCGTTCAACTTCGACTTCCTGGCGTGCGCCTGGGAGCCGGGCGCGCTGCGCCGGTCGATCGACCTGACCCTGGCCACGCACCTGCCGCTGGGGGCGCCCCCCACCTGGGTGCTGTCCAACCACGACGTGACCCGCCCGGTCACCCGGTACGGCAGGCCCGACACCTCCTTCGACCACGCCGACCGCAAGCACGGCATGCCCACCGACCCGGTGCTGGGCGAGCGGCGGGCCCGCGCCGCGGCGCTGCTGGCGATGGCCCTGCCCGGCGGCCTGTACGTCTACCAGGGCGAGGAGCTGGGGCTGCCGGAGGTGGAGGACATCCCCGCCGAGCTGCGCCAGGACCCGATCTGGTTCCGGTCGGGCCACACCGACCTGGGCCGCGACGGCTGCCGGGTGCCGCTGCCGTGGTCGGGCGACGAGCCGCCGTTCGGGTTCGGCACGGGGCGGCCGTGGCTGCCGCAGCCGCCGGAGTGGAAGGCGCTGACCGCCGAGGTGCAGGCGGGCGACCCCAGCTCGATGCTCACCCTGTACCGCAACGGCCTGCGCCTGCGGCGCGAGCTGCTCGGCGACGGCACGCTGACCTGGCTGGACGCCCCACAGGAGGTGCTGGCCTTCCGCCGGGACTCGGGCCTGGTGTGCGTGGTCAACCTCGGCACCGAGCCGGTGCCGCTGCCGGAGCACGAGTCGGTGCTGCTGGCCAGCGGCCCGCTGGAGGGAGGGACGCTTCCCGGCGACACCGCGGCCTGGCTCCGCACGGCCTGATCCACAGGCCTGATCCACAGGCCTGATCCGCAGACCTGGTCCGCACGGCCCGAGCGGCCCGCGCGTCCTGCCCGCGCGTGTCCGCCCGGACGCCGCGCGCCCGTCCCGCCCGCGTGAGTCCGCTCGCGCGGGCGGGACGGCCGTGGATCCGGTCCGGCCGACCCCTTGCTGATCTACTTTGTAAAGGCGGGGGTCCGGAGAGCACCCGCCGCGAAGGCGACGAAGAAGGCCAGCAGGGCGGGAACGGCCAGGGCGCGCGGCAGGCCCATCAGTTCGGCGATCCCGCCGATCAGCACGGGCCCGGTGAGGAAGCCCACGTACCCCAGGCTCGCCACCCGGGCCAGCGCCCGCCCGGCGCGGGCCGGATCGTGGCGCCCGGCCGCGGAGAAGACCTGGGGCACGATGCACGACAGTCCCGCCCCGAAGCAGCCGAACCCGATCACCGCTGCGACCGGGTGACCGGCGAGCAGGGCCAGGCCGAGGCCGCCGGCGGCCAGCGTGCCGCACGCGCGCACCAGCGTCACCGGTCCGAGCCGGGCGGCCAGCCTGTCCCCGGCGAGGCGTCCCGCGGTCATCATGATCGAGAAGGCGGCGTAGGCGGCCGCGGCGAACCCCTCGGAGCTTCCCAGGTCCTGGCTCAGGTAGACCGAGCTCCAGTCGGCCACCGCCCCCTCGCCGATCATGCAGCAGAAGGCCAGCACGCCCAGGAGCAGTACGCCGCGGCCGCCGCGGGCCGGTGGTGGCGTGGCCGCGGGGGCGGTGGGGTGGGGGGTGGGGGAGAGGGCCCAGCGGGTGGCCCAGAACGCGAGGACGGCGATCACGGCCGCGACGGCGGCGAACGTCGCCCCGGGGCCGAAGGCCGCCTGCGCGAGCAGCCCCCCGGTGGTGGCGCCGAGGAAGCCGCCGATGCTGAAGACCGCGTGCAGGGAGGACATGATGGGTCGGCCGAGGGCCCGCTCCACCTCGACGCCGTTGGCGTTCATCGCCACGTCCAGGGTGCCGTGCACCAGGCCGAAGGCGAACAGCGCGACGGTCAGGCCGGCCAGGCCGGGCATGTGGGCGGGCAGGATCAGCACGACGCTCTGGGCGAAGGCCATCGGCAGCATCACCCTGACGCTGCCGTAGCGGTCGACGAGGCGGCCGACGACCTGCATGCCGGCGATCGCCCCGGCGGCGATGCCGAGCAGGCCGATGCTGAGCTCGCCGTCGCTCAGGTCCAGGTTCTGCTTGATCGAGGGGATGCGCGCCGTCCAGGTGCCGATGGCCATGCCGGACAGCAGGAACAGCAGGCAGACCGCGACTCTGCCGCGGAGCAGGGTGGCCGGCTCCGATGAGGTGACGTGCATGGGAGGGACTCCCGTCGGCCGTCGGACCGGGTGGATCCGGGTGGGTGGTGGGACATGGGTCTGGGGGTGCGGGGATCGGGACGCGGAGAGGCGGGGGAGCGGGGCGGAGGAGATCGCCGCGTCGGGGGACGCCGCCGGGGGACAGGGGAGACGGGAAGGCGGGGGAGACGGCAGGGGACGCGGCGGGAGGCGTGGGGGCTGGGGCCGTGGGCGGTGACCGTCCGAGGGGGGCGTACCGGCGAGGGGGTCAGACGGTGCGGACGGTGACGCCCGCCGCGGTCATGGCCTCGTGCTCGCCGGGCGGCAGGGCGGTGTCGGTGACGACCGTGTCGAGCCGGTCCAGCGGGCAGACCGCGCCGAAGGCGGTGCGGGTGAACTTGCCCGAGTCGGTGGCGGCGATCACCCGGCGGGCGGAGGAGATCGCCGCCTGTTTGACGGCGAGGTCGGACAGGTCGTGGGCGGTCAGGCCGTGCTCGGCCGACAGGCCGCAGCAGCCGATGATCGCGGTGTCGAACCGCAGGGAGCGGATGGCGTTCTCGGTGAGCGTCCCGGTGAGGCTGAGCTCGCCGGGGCGGACCTCGCCGCCGGGGAGCACCAGGCGGATCCGGGGGGCCGTGCTGAGCTCGGCGGCCGACTGCAGGCAGAGCGGCAGGACCGTCAGGCGGCGGCCGCGGATCGCGCGCGCGATCTCCAGGCAGGTGGTGCCGCTGTCGAGCAGCACGGCCTCGCCGTCGGCGAGCAGGGCCGCGACCTCGGCGGCGATGCGGCGTTTGGACTCCAGGGCCTCGCGCTCGCGTACCGCGAAGGGGGGCTCCTCGCCGCGCAGCAGCAGGCTCACCGCGCCGCCGCGGACCCGTCTGACCACGCCCTGCTGGGCGAGCTCGTCGAGGTCGCGGCGGATGGTCATCTCCGACACGGCGTGCGCGGCCGCGAGCTCAGCCACCGAGACGACGTCGGTGACGCGCAGCGCCGACATGATCTCCCGGATCCGATCGTTACTCTCCACGTGTTCATTTGAACATGGACTGCGTTCGTTTCGCAAACGTGCGGGACAATGGGGCATGCGCGCGAGTCGGTTGCTCTCCCTGCTCCTGCTCCTGCAGACCAGGGGACGGATGACGGCCCCCGAGCTGGCCGAGGAGCTGGAGGTGTCGGTCCGCACGGTCTACCGGGACGTGGAGGCGCTGTCGTCGTCCGGGGTGCCGGTCTACGCCGACCGGGGACCGGCCGGCGGGTACCGCCTGCTGGACGGCTACCGCACCCGCCTGAACGGCCTGACCCCGGCCGAGGCGTCCTCGCTGTTCCTGGCCGCGCTGCCCGGCCCGGCCGCCCAGCTGGGGCTGGCCGAGATGGCCGCCAACGCGGAGATGAAGATGCTCGCCGCGCTCCCTCCCGAGCCGCGCTCGCACGCCTCCCGGATGCGCGAGCGCTTCCACCTGGACGTCCCCGGCTGGTACGGGGACGCCGACGAGACGCCCTTCCTGGGGGAGGTCGCCGAGGCGGTGTGGGAGCAGCGCCCGCTGCGCATGACCTACCGCCGCTGGGGGCCGCGCGACGTGGAGCGCGTGGCGCACCCGTACGGCCTGGTCATCAAGGGCGGGGCGTGGTACATGGTGGCCTCCGCCGGGGCGGGCGGGCCGCGCACCTACCGGGTGGCGCGGATCCTGTCGGCCGAGCTGCTGGAGGGCCGCTTCGAGCGTCCCGAGCGGTTCGACCTGGCGGCCTTCTGGCAGGGGTACGCGACGGAGTTCCGCGAGCGGCGGATGTACAACGGCGAGGCCGTGGTGCGGCTGGAGCCCGGCGCCGACGAGCTGCTGCGCCACACCGTGGGCCGCGAGATCGTCGACACGGCGCTGGCGGCGGCGGGCCCGCCCGACCGGGACGGCCGGGTGGTGCTGCGCCTGCCCATCGAGTCGGTCACGCACGCCCGCTGGCTGCTGCTGCGGATGGGGACCCAGGTGGAGGTGCTGGAGCCGGCCGAGCTGCGGGAGCTGATGAGAACCGCGATCGCCGGTCTGGCGCGGCTGTACGGGGTGCGGCCGGACTGACCGGCCGGACACCCGCGGGCGGGTACGGCGGTCAGGGCGCGAGCGTGGTCTCGGCCAGCTCGCGCCAGTCCCCCCGCTCACCGGCACGGACCGCCTCGGTGAAGGCCGCCTCACCCAGGCGCCTCCGCGCCTCCGCGGCGATCCTGGAGACGTCCGGCAGCGAACGGTCCGGCGTGCCGCGTACGACGTCGCCGGCCGCGAGCAGCCGCGCGGCCCGCTCGTGGTGGCCCTGGCGCAGGGCGAGATCGGCGATCCCGACCAGCACCTCGGCGATCAGCGGCGGGTACCCGTACCCCACCGCCACACGGAACGCCTCGCTCCGGTGCGCGCGGGCCTCGTCGAGGTCCTCGGTGAGGTAGCCGTACAGGTCCCTGGCCTTGACGTTGAAGGAGGCGCCGTCGCCCAGCACGGTCCGTACCGTGGCCAGGTGCCGGCGCGCCGCCTCGGGCTCGCCGCGCCAGCGCGCCAGCTGCGCCTTCGAGAGCGCCAGCTCGACCGGCACGTCCGGCCAGGTGATCCCGCCCGCGCACCGCTGCGCCTCGGCCATGGCGAAGGCGCAGGAGCGCTCGTCGCCGAGCAGCCAGTACAGCTGGGCCTGCCGCGCCCGCAGGATGACCACGTCCTCGGTCGCGCCCACCTCGGTCAGCGCCGTGGCCGCCTCCTCGTGGTGCTCGCACGCGCGTGCGAACTCCCCGCGCATGGCGAGCCGGTCGGCCAGGAAGGTCAGCGCCAGCGAGATCCCCCACCGGTCGCCCAGTGTGCGGAACTCGGCCAGGGCGGTCTGGATGTCGGTGTCCACGTCGGTCTCGTCGCCGTCGAGCGTGAGCCGCCACCGGCCACGGGCCAGCCGGGCCTGCGCGCGCACCCATGGATCGTCGTCGGCGATGAGCGGCTCGAACGCGGGCAGGACCTCCGCCGGATCCCGCAGCATCCGCTCCAGCGGCTCGACGAACCCGAGCAGCGGGTTCCGGTAGCCGCCGCGCCGGGTGAGCCGGTGCGCCTCGTGGATCCACTCCCGTGCCTGGTACTGGTCGCCGCCGGGCCCGGAGGTCATGAACACCGTCACGATGGTGCACGCCATCGCCCGTGTCTCGTCGGGCACCTCACCGGGCAGCGAGGTCGCCGCGACGCTCAGCTCGGTGCCCTCGACCCGGTGCCCGGTGAGGAACCAGTACCACCCCGCGGCCGCGACCAGCCGCATCGCCTCCCGGGCCCATCCGGCGGCGATCGCCCCGCGCAGGGCCGCGCCGATGTTGTCGTGCTCGGCCTCCAGCACGGACAGCCACTCCAGCTGACCGGCCCGGCGCAGGTGCGGATCGGCCGTCTCGGCCAGCTCGACGAAATAGGCCAGGTGCGCCCGGCGCGCCGCCTCGGCCTCCCCGGCCTCGGCGAGCCGGTGCGCCGCGTACTCCCTGATGGTGTCGAGCATGCGGTAGCGCGGCGTGCCCTCGCCGTCGGCGACCAGCAGCGACTTCTCGATCAGCGCGGTCAGCACGTCGAGCACCTGCTGCCTGCCGGGCCCACCGGGCGCGCCGGGTTCGGCGTCCCCGCACACCCGTTCGGCCGCCTCCAGGCTCGCCCCGCCGGAGAACACCGAGAGCCGCCGCAGCACGGCGCGCTCGGTCCCGGTCAGCAGGTCCCAGCTCCAGTCCACCACCGCGCGCAGCGTCCTGTGCCGGGGGAGCGCCGTACGGCTGCCGCCGGTCAGCAGGCGGAACCGGTCGTCGAGCCGGCGTGCCAGCTGGTCGACGGACATGGTGCGCAGCCGTGCCGCGGCCAGTTCGATCGCCAGCGGTATCCCGTCGAGCGCCCGGCAGATGCGCGCCATGGCCGCCAGGGTGTGCGCGTCGGAGCCGATGTCCTTGCGGACCAGTTCCGCGCGGTCGCGCAGCAGCCGTACCGCGGGGGAGGAGCCGGCCTCGGCGGGGCCGGCTCCCGCCGCGGGCAGCGCCAGCGGCTCGACCTGCCACAGCACCTCCCCGGTGATGCCGAGCGGTTCCCTGCTCGTGGCCAGGATCCGCAGCCTGCGGCACTCACCCAGGAGCCGGTCCGTGAAGGCCGCGGCCGCCTCGATCACGTGCTCGCAGTTGTCCAGGATCAGCAGGATCGCGCGATCCCGGAGCGCGGTGACGAGCCGGTCCATGGCCTCCCCGCCCCGCGCGCCACCGAGCAGTGCCTGGTCGCGCAGGCCGATCGCGGTGAGGGCGGCCTGCGCCAGGTCACCGCCCGCCCGTACCGAGGCCAGCTCGACCAGCCACGCCCCGTCCGGCAGCCCGGCGAGCATCGTCCGCGCGGTCTCGGTGGCCAGCCTCGTCTTGCCGGAGCCGCCCGGCCCGGTCAGGGTGACCAGCCGGTGCCCGTCGGCCAGGGCGGCGACCGCGGCGGTGTCGCCGTCCTTGCCGACGAAGCTCGTCAGCTCGGCGCGCAGGTTCGTCCTGCGATGCTCCGCCCGCTCGCCCAGCTCGCCCCGCAGCAACGCGGTGTGCAGCGCGGAGAGCTCGGCCGACGGATCGGTGCCCAGCTCCTCGGTCAGCAGCTCGCGCGTCCGCCGGTAGACGGTCAGCGCCTCGGTCGTACGCCCCGCCTCGGCGAGCGCCCGCATCAGGGCCGCCACGAAGCCCTCCCGCAGCGGGTGGGCGGCGACCAGCCCGGTCAGCTCGGGGACCAGCTCCGAGCCGCGGCCCAGGCGGATGTCGGCGTCCACCCGGTCGCCGAGCGCGGTGACGTGGAGCTCCTCCAGCCGCGCGACCGCGGCGTCGAACGCGTCGCTGTCGCGCAGCGCGATGTCGGCCATGGCCGTACCGCGCCACAGTGCCAGGGCCGAGCGCAGCAGATCGGCCCGCTCCGCGAGCCCGGCGAGCCCCGAGAGCTGCGCGGGGCCGGTGGCACGGGCCCGGCCGACCAGGTGCTCGAACCGGCACACGTCCACGGCGTCGGGGGGCACGGCCAGCCGGTAGCCGCCGGCCTCGGCCTTGATCACGCCGTCCGGCAGGACCCTGCGCAGCCTGGACACCAGGGCCTGCAGGGCGTTCGCCTCGTCGGCGGGGGGCCGCCGCCCCCAGATCCAGTCCACCAGCCTCGTACGCGAGACGATCCGGCCGGGTTCGAGGGCGAGTGCGGCCAGCAGCGCGCGCAGCCGGACCCCGGGCACCTCCACCACGGCCCCGTCGCAGGTACGGACCGCGAAGGGCCCGAGCAGTTCAACTCGCACACCGGCCATTGTGCCGAACCGCGGTGGCGCCCGAGCCGGTCGCGCGGCCGGTCGCGAGGCCGCTCGCCGGGCCGGCCGGCCTGGGTCCCGGCGCGGCCGGGCCCCTCCTCGCCGATCGGGTCGCCGCCGGTGAGGCGTGGCGTCCACCGGACGCGGTGCCCGCGGCCCGGTGCGGCGTCGGTGGCCGTGTCAGCACGGTGACGGCCCCGTGTCAGCGCGGTCGGCGATGGTGGGCGTCATGAACGGCTCGGCGGGCACGGCCCCGGGGTCACGAGTCGGTGCGTCACCCGCACGGACACGGTTCCGGCGGCCGGCCCGGACCCCGGGCGCGGCGTGGCCCCCGAGCCGTGCCGGACACCTGCCACCGCGAGACAAGGAACGATCATGGGCGAGTCCCTGCACACCGTCGCCACGATGCCGGCCGCGCGCCGGCCCGGCTGCCCCTTCGACCCACCGGCGGAGCTGGTCGAGGCCCGCGAGCACGGCCCGATCAGCCGCCTCCCCTTCCCCGACGGGCACCGGGGCCTGCTGGTCACCGGGTACGACCTGGTCCGGTCGGTGCTGGCCGACCCGCGGTTCAGCTCCCGCAGGGAGCTCATGCGCCACCACCCGCTGGTCGACTACGGCGACATCGAGGTCCCCCCGGCTCCGCCCGGCGAGTTCCTGCTGATGGACGAGCCACAGCACGGCCGCTACCGCAGGCCGCTCGTGGGCAGGTTCACCGTGCGGCGGATGCGCCGGCTCACCGAGCGCATCGAGCAGATCACCACCGAGCACCTGGACGCGATGGAACAGGCCGGGCCCCCGGCGGACCTGGTGACCGCGTTCGCCAGGCCCATCCCCTCCGTCGTCATCTGCGAGCTGCTGGGCGTCCCGTACGCAGACCGCGGCTCCTTCCAGGACAACATCGACACCTTCCTCGGCGGGGAGGCCGGTGACCAGGAGCTGATCGCGGCCTACGCCGCGACCCAGGCCTACCTCGCCGAGCTGGTGGCCGCCAAGCGCGCGAACCCCACCGACGACGTGCTCAGCGACCTGCTCGACGGCGACCTGACCGACGAGGAGCTGAAGGGCATGGCCCTGATCCTGCTGTCGGCCGGTTTCGACACCACCGCGAACATGCTCGCGCTGGGCACCTTCGCCCTGCTGCGCAACCCCGGTCAGCTGGCCGCGTTGCGCGCCGAGCCCGCGCTCATCGACGGGGCCGTCGAGGAGCTGCTGCGCTACCTGACCGTCGCCAAGCAGTTCACGAGGGTCGCGCTGGAGGACGTGGAACTGGGCGGCCACACCGTCGAGGCCGGCACGACGCTCATCCTGTCGTACAACACCGCCAACCGTGATCCCGAGCGCTTCACCGACCCGCACACGCTGGACCTGCGCAGGCAGCAGGGCGGGCACCTGGCCTTCGGCCACGGCGTCCACCAGTGCCTGGGCCAGCAGCTGGCCCGCGTCGAGCTGCGCGTCGCCCTGCCCGCGCTGTTCGACCGCTTCCCCACGCTGCGTCTGGCCGTAGGTGCCGAGGAGATCGCCCTGCGCCCGGAGGCCGCCGACATCTACGGCGTCAAGAGCCTCCCGGTCACCTGGGACGCGTGACCGTCCCGCGGACCCCGATCCCATCGAATGACGACGGCCCCGACACGGCCCATGCGAGAGTGACGAGAACGAGGACGGGGACGCGCTCGGCCGCCGCCCCCGCGCAGGCCGTCGGCGACCGGTAACCTGCACCTGACCGCGCGCCCCTGTCCACGCCGGTGTTCCAACCTGGAGCCCCTCGGCGGAGTTGTTTCCTTACATGGACCGTTACGAGGGGTTCCACGAGTTCGTACGCGCTCGCCAGCAGTCGCTGATGCGGACGGCGTACCTGCTCACAGGGAACGCCCATCTCGCCGAGGACCTGTTGCAGACGGTCCTCATCCGCGTCGCCTCCCACTGGGGCAAGCTCGCCAAGGGCGGCAACCCCGAGGCGTACGCCCGTAAGGCCCTGGTGAACCAGAGCCTGTCCTGGCGCCGGCGCAGGCACGTCGAGCTGCTCGGAGCCGAACTGCCCGAGCTCGCCGAGTCCCGGCAGCCGCACGACGAGACGACCGTGCGCCGTCTCGTCCTGCTCCGCACCCTGGCCCAGCTCACCGCCAAGCAGCGGGCGGTGATCGTGCTGCGCTTCTACGAGGACTGCTCCGAGCACGAGACCGCCCGGCTCATGGGCGTCTCGGTCGGCACCGTCAAGAGCCAGACGAACTACGCGCTGGCGAAGCTGCGCGCGCTCACCCCCCAGGAGGTGTACCGATGAACATGCTTCGTGAGGACCTGCACGCGCTGGCCGAGCAGGCGCCCGCCGTCGACCTGGCGGCCCGGGCGGTGCGGGGCGCGCGCAGGAGGCGCGCGACCCGTCTGGCCGTGGCGGCCGCGGCCGTGACCTGCCTGATCGCGGGCGGTGGCGCCGCGCTGGTCCAGCAGGTACGCCCCGAGCCCCCGGTCGTGCTCACCCCGCCGCCGGCCAGGACGGTTCCGCTCCCCGCCAGGGGGGTCGGCCCGGCCGTCCAGGCGTACATGCCGGTGTGCCGAGTCGGCTTCGAGCCGTGCGGCAGGCACGTCTGGCTGCTGGTGACGGACGGGGGCGACACCACCTACGAGCTGCCCGAGGTGTCCTCGCAGGGGCCGCTGGCGATCACCGCGGACGGCCGCAGGATCGCCTATTTCAGCGCGGAACACCGCAGGATCGTGGTGCGGGACCTGGCGAGCGGCAGGGTGTGGAAGGCGCCGCTGAAGCAGCCCGCCGAGGACTTCGCGGTCGAGTTCTCCCTGCGGCTGTCCCCCAGCGGGCTGCGGTTCATCGTGTCGGGATGGGGCGGAAGGCGGGAGCCGAACAAGCTGGTGGACGTGGAGCGGGGGACCGTGACCGACCTCGGGCGCGGGTGGTGGCCGGTGAGTGTGGGGGACGGGTCCGGGCCCGTCGTCCTGGCCATGCCCTATGACATGACCAGCCGGGTGTGGGTGCTCGGCCACGAGCCGATCACCATCGGGCACTTCACGTATGACTACAGCGCGCTCGCTCCTGACGGGAGGACCCTGGCCCGGGTGGAGAGGAGCGGCGATCCGAAACGGCCGGCCACCCTGCGGCAGGGCGGCTCGATCGTCGTCTTCGACGCGATACGGGGCGGCCGGGAGAGGCGTAACCGCATATCCGGCATGCCGGAAGGGTTTCATGCCAGACACCTGGGTGCCTGGTTGAACGCCACGGAGGTGACCATGCTGGCCACGGCGGAGGAGCCGGGCCGGCCGTCGGTGCTCTACGCGGTGGACGTGCGGACGGGCCGGGGCAGGGAACTGCGCACGCTTCGCAGGGCGGGAGCGACCGTCGTCGCGGGGCTGGTGCGCTGACCGCGAGGGAGCCGGCCGCGAGAGGACCCGACGGTTCCGTCAGGGCCGCCGGTTCAGCGGTCCGGCCCCCCCTCTATTAATCTACATTGTAAAGGCGATCTGTCGATTTCAAGATCATGTACAAGAGCGCCGACAGGGAGGGAGAGGCCGGCCGGAGACGCAGGACGGCTTCCGAGGGGGCGAGGATGGCGGTTTCAGCGGCCAGGTCCAGCTCACCGCGCCGGGGCGTCCGAAGTCCGCGCCCCGTTCGGGGACGTGGCCGGTTATTTTTTCGCCAGGGAGGTGTAATTCCAGCTCAGGCCGGTAGCACGGGGGAAAGGAGGAACGATGGATCTGACTGCCACGACAACCATCCGCAAGCCGGCGTCCGAGCTGTACGCGTTCTGGCGGCGCCTGGAGAACCTCCCGACGTTCATGTCCCACCTGGACGAGGTGCGGTCGACGGGCGAGCGGACGAGTCACTGGACGGCGAGCGCCCCGTTCGGCCGCACGGTCGAGTGGGACGCCGAGATAACCGACGAGGTGCCGGGCGAGCGGATCGGCTGGCGTTCGAGCGCCGACGCCGACGTGCCGAACGCCGGGAAGGTGTGGTTCGTTCCCGCGCCGGACGGTGAGAGCACCGAGGTGCACGTGCTGCTCGTCTACGACATCCCCGGCGGCGCGCTGGGCAAGGCGGTCGCCACGTACTTCGGTGAGGAGCCGCACCAGCAGATCGACGACGACCTGCGCCGGCTGAAGCAGGTGCTGGAGACCGGTGAGGTGGTGCGCTCGGACGGGGCTCCGTGGGGCAAGCAGGCCCGCAAGGAGTTCCCGCAGCGTCCGGCGCAGCCGCTGTCGGCCGAGGAACTGGAGAAGGGGGCACTGGCATGAGGGCCAACACCTGGGCCGGGCGCAACAAGGTCGAGGTCCGCGACGTGCCGGACCCGACGATCCTCAGTGGCCGTGACGCGATCGTGCGGATCACCTCGACGGCGATCTGCGGTTCGGACCTGCACCTGGTCGACGGGTACGTGCCGACGATGCAGGACGGCGACATCCTGGGCCATGAGTTCATGGGCGAGGTGGTGGAGGTCGGTTCCGCGGTCGCCCCGGAGAGGCTGCGCGTCGGTGACCGCGTCGTGGTGCCGTTCCCGATCGCCTGCGGCGCCTGCGCGGCGTGCGCGGCCGAGCTGTACTCCTGCTGTGAGAACAGCAACCCCAACGCCGGGATCGCGGAGAAGATGTACGGTCACCCGGTCGCGGGGATCTTCGGGTACTCGCACCTGACCGGCGGGTTCGCCGGTGGGCAGGCGCAGTACGCGCGGGTGCCGTTCGCCGACGTCGGCCCGTTGAAGATCGAGTCGGGGCTGAGCGACGAGCAGGTGCTGTTCCTGTCCGACGTCCTGCCCACCGGTTACATGGGGGCCGAGATGTGCGACATCCGCTCCAGTGACGTGGTCGCGGTGTGGGGTGCCGGGCCGGTGGGGCAGCTGGCCATGGACAGCGCCAGGGCCCTGGGGGCGGCGAAGGTCATCGGGATCGACAAGGAGCCGTACCGGCTGCGCATGGCCGAGGAGGCCGGTCACACGGTCGTCAACTTCGACGAGACCGACGTGCGCTCGGAGCTGCTGGAGCTGACCGGCGGGCGCGGCCCGGACAAGTGCATCGACGCCGTCGGGCTGGAGGCGACGCACGGCAGTGCCCACATCGGCGCCTACGACCGGGTCAAGCAGGCGGTGCGCTCGGAGACCGAGCGCCCGCACGCGCTGCGGCAGGCCATCATGTCGTGCCGCAGCGGTGGCATCGTGTCGGTGATCGGCGTCTACGGGGGGCTGCTGGACAAGTTCCCGGCCGGGGCGTGGATGAACCGGTCCCTGACGCTGCGCACGGGCCAGTGTCACGTGCAGCGTTACATGAAGCCGCTGTTGCAGCGCATCGAGCGCGGTGAGATCGACCCGACCCGGATCATCACGCACACCCTGCCGCTGGAGCAGGCGGCGCACGGCTTCGACATCTTCAAGAACAAGCAGGACGACTGCGAGAAGGTCATCCTCAAGCCCTGATCCCATCGGTTCGGCGGTGGCAGGCGGTGGTCACCACGGGCGGTGGCCACCGCCTTTCGCGTTCCCGGGGTTGCCGGACTTCTCGGACTCGACAGGTAGTGAAGTACGTACTAATCTCTTTATTTATTATGAATGACGTACACAAGTCGGTGGCGGGCTTCGAACACGATCCCGACGGCTCGCTCTTCGACCCCCGGGCCAGGGCCGCGATGACCCGGTTCGCCGCGGGGGAGGACACCCTCGCCCTGGAGGCGGCGAGCGCCGTCCGCACCGCCTTCCACGCCGTCGAGCGCATGCGCGCCCACGGCGCCCAAGGACGCGGGCTCAGCTCGGGGGCGCTCGAGGTCCTGCTCCGCCTGAACACCACGGCCGACGCGACCGGCACGGCCGGCACGGCCGACGGGGGCGACGGGGGCGACGGGGCGGACGACGAGGGGCTCACCATCGGCGAGCTGGCCCGGTCGGCCGGGGTGAGCTCGCGCAACGTCACCGGCCTGGTCGACACCCTGGAGCGCGACGGGCTGGTACGGCGCGTTCCCGGCCGGCGCGACCGGCGCTCGGTCCTGGTCCGGATCACCCCCGCCGGACGGGCGTGGATCGACGCGTTCCGCCGGCCGACCCAGGCCGCCATGGCGGCGATCTTCCAGGGCTTCACGCGTGCCGAGCTGACCGGGTTGCGGCACCTGTGCCTGCTGCTGGCCGACAACCAGCACCGCGTCTCGGAACACCTCGGCCGGGCCCTCGCGGGACGGCCGGACCACCCCGGCGACGCGCCGGGGGATCGGCCCTGAGCCGCACCCGCCCGCCGACCGGCCGGTGCGGCACATCCCGGCGTGTTCCCCGGGCCCGGCGGACACGTCCGGGCCCTCACCGCTCACCGCTCACCGCTGACCGAGGATCCCGAGGGTCACGCAGTCAGGAGACCGGCACATGGCTTCCATCCGCACGGAGGTCGTCATCGACTCCCGCCCCGAGCGGGTGTGGGAGGCGATACGCGACGTGGGCGCGGTGCACCGGCGCCTGCTGCCCGGCCGTGTCGTCGACACCCGTATGGAGGGCGACGTCAGGATCCTGCTCCTCCCGGGCGGGACGGTCGTCCGGGAGCTGATCGTCGACGTCGACGACACCGCTCGCCGGCTCGCCTACGCGGTGATCGGCGGCACGCGGCAGGCCGTCACCCACCACCACGCCTCGTTCCAGGTCTTCGCCGAGGGGCCGGACCGCAGCCGGCTCGTCTGGCTGACCGACCTGCTGCCGCACACGCTGGCGGCGCAGACCCGCGTGCGCGTCGAGCGGGGCGCGCAGGAGATGAAGCGGACGCTGGAGGAGGCCGGGACCGGCTGACCGTACCGCGCTGACGCGTCGCCTCCGGCGGAGGGCCGGGGGTGGGACGCGCCGGGCCTGACGTGATCGTGCACGAGCGCCCGGCGCGTTTCTCAGGGTTCGCCGCCGGGCTCGTCGTCGCGCGGGGGAGAGGGGGGCAGGTTCCAGCCCTGCTCGACCGACGAGCGGCAGCGGCCGGGGTCGTCCCCGGCGCTGACGAACAGCGCGGTCAGCAGCGGGACGCCGTGGGCGAGCGCCTGGCGCGGCAGGGGGCCGGTGGCGACCAGGGAGGCCAGGCCGTGGCCGATGGTCCAGCTCTGCGTCGCCAGCTCCAGCGGGTCGACGTCGCCGCGGAAGCGGCCGGCGTCCCTGGCCTGTTCGGCGGCGCGGACCAGGTGGTGCAGGCTCTCGTCGGCGGCTCGGGAGTCCTCCAGGTCGAAGGTGGCGTCGAACATGACCCGGTACAGGTCGGGGTTGTCCAGGGCGTTGGACAGGTAGGCGGCGCCCAGGGCGGCCAGGTCCCGTACCGCGTCGGCCGTGACGGTGACGGTGGCGAGCCGGACCGCCAGGCGGGAGAAGCCCTCCTGGCGCACCGCCTTCCACACCCCGTCCATGCCTCCGAAGTAGGTGTAGACGGCCATGGTCGACACCCCGGTCCCGGCCACCAGGGAGCGCAGGGTGACGGGCTCGCGGGACCGGAGCATCTGCGCGGCGCGCTCGATGAGCAGCGAGCGGGCCGCGGGGTTCTTCGTCCTCGCCATGACACCACAATATATAGCGATGCTATGGTTTTCTATGCATGGCATTGCTATGGTTTCGATGAACACCCCGCGTATCCCCCGCAGACGAAGGAGCAGGTCATGGCCGTCACCCTGATCAACCCGGACGGACTACCCAAGCCCGAGGTGTACCGGCAGCTGTCGGTCGCCACCGGATCGAAGCTGGTGTTCCTGGCCGGTCAGGTCGCCCGCGACGCCGACGGGGGGAAGGTCGGCGAAGGCGACCTCGCCGCTCAGGCCGAGCAGGCCTACCTCAACGTCGCCACCGCGCTGGCCGCGGTCGGCGGCTCCTTCGACGACGTGGCCAAGCTGACCGTCTACGTGGTCGACTGGAGCCCCGACAAGCTGCCCCTGCTGGGGGAGGGGGTCGCCCGCGCGGCCGCCCGGCTGGGCGTCGACCCGGTCAAGCCGATCACGCTGCTGGGCGTGGCGGCCCTGGGTGAGCCCGACCTGCTGATCGAGGTCGAGGCCACCGCGGTCCTCGACTGACCGCACGAGGGGCGCGGGCGACGGCGGGGCGCCCCGCCCTGGACGAGAGGCGCCGGGGGCGGGCCGGGCTCGGCGCCGGGCACGTCGTTCTGGACGGGCATGAGGCTCAGGCGGGCCGTGCGGGGGCGCGGGTGGGCTCGGGCCCGTTCGCGCCCCGACGGCAACTTATTAATCTACATTGTAAAGGCGATCCCTGAAGTTCAAGATCATTTACAGTGGACTAAAGACTCATCACCTAAGAAACAAGGCCCGTCATCGGGGCGCGGGGGTGCGGAGTGCTCCCGCGGAGGCGGCCATGAAGAGGGCGAGCACGGCCGGGATGCCGAGGGCGGCGGGCAGGCCGACGAGTTCGGCGGCGGCGCCGATGATGGCGGGGCCCGCCAGGAGGCCGGCGTAGCCGACGGTGGCGACCTGGGCGATGGCGCGGCCGGCGGTGACGGGGTCCTGGTTCCCGGCTGCGGAGAAGACCTGGGGGACGATGGGCGCCAGGCCGAGGCCGAACAGGGCGAATCCGGCGAAGGCGATGGGGATCTGCGCGCCGAGGAGTGCGCCGCCCAGGCCGAGGGCGGCGATGAGGCCGGAGTAGCGGACCAGGCGGGTGGGTCCGAGGCGCTGGGCGAGGTGGTCTCCGGCGAAGCGGCCGATGGTCATGGTGGCGGAGAAGACGGCGAAGGCGGCGGCGGCGACGGGTTCGGAGGCGTGGAGGTTCTGGAAGAGGTAGACGGCCGTCCAGTCGTTGGCGGCGCCTTCTCCGACGAGGCCTGCGAAGGAGACGACTCCCATGAGGATGATCCAGCGGTTCCAGGGGGCGCGTCGTGGGGTGGGGGTGTGCGGGTCGCCGTTCGGGTCGGTGGGGTGGGGGGTGGTGGGGAGCAGGTGGCGGCGGACGTAGAGGGTGGCGAGGGCGAGGGGGAGGCCGACGGCGGTGAGGGTGGCGGCGGCGTTGAGGTCGAGCCAGGCGAACAGGCCGCCGATGGCGGCGCCGGCGAGGACGCCGATGCTGAACATGCCGTGGAAGGAGGACATCAGGGGGCGGCCGTAGGCGCGTTCGATCTCGACGCCGTGGGCGTTCATGGAGACGTCGACGCTGGCGCTGATGAGGCCGAACAGGAAGAGGGCGGCGATGAGTGCGGGGAGGTCGGGGGCGTATCCGGGGAGGGTGATGACGAGGGCGGTGGCGATGGCTGCGGGGGGCAGGAGGCGGGCGCTGCCGAGGCGGTCGCTGAGGTGTCCGGCGAAGCGCATGCCGAGGACGAGGCCGAGGGCTGCGGCGAGGAGGGCGTAGCTGATCTGGCCGTCGGTGAGGTGGAGGGTGTTCTTGACGTCGGGGATGCGGGCGGCCCAGGCGCCGGAGACGGTGCCCAGGAGGATGAAGAAGTAGCAGACGGCGGCGCGGGCGTTGGTGTGGCGGCGGGTGGGGGTGGTGGTCACGGTGGTCCCGGCTGTGTGGGTGCGCGCCGTCGGTGGGGGGTGTCGGGTGCGCGTGGGGTACGGGGTCGGTGGTGCGGGTCGGTGGTGCGGGGTGGGTGGTGCGGTGTCGGTGAGCGGGTCGGTGGGTCAGTGGGTGGGTCAGTGGACGGAGAATCCTCCGTCGACGCAGATGGTCTGGCCGGTGATGTAGGCGGAGGCGTCGCCGGCGAGCAGGACGGCGATGCCTGCGAAGTCGGCGGGGAGGCCGTTGCGGCCGATCATGGTGCGGGCGGCGAGGGCTTCGACGCGGCCGGGGATGGCCTGTGCGGGTTCGGTGAGGGGGGTCAGGACGAAGCCGGGGATGATGGTGTTGGCGCAGACGCCGTGGGGGGACCAGGCTTCGGCCTGGGAGCGGGTGAGGCCGGTGATGGCGGCTTTGGAGATGCCGTAGGCGCCGCTGTTGCCGAAGGCGCGGTGGGATTGCTGGGAGCCGATGTTGATGATGCGTCCCCAGCCGCGTCGTGCCATGCGGGGTCCGAAGTGCTGGCCGAGGAGGTAGGGGGTGGTGAGGTTGAGGTTGATGGTCTGTTGGTAGTCGTGGGGGGTGAGGTCGTTCATGTGGGGGCGGATGTTGTTGGCGGCGTTGTTGACGAGGATGTCGATGTCGCCGAAGAGGGTGGGGGCTTGTTCGATGACGCGGTCGAGGTCGTGGGGGTCGGCGAGGTCGGCGGTGATGGAGGCGGCCTGGATGTCGTGGTGGTGGAGTTCGGTGACGGTGCGGGTGAGGGGTTCGGGGCGGCGGGCGGTGATGACGACGTTGGCGCCGGCGCGGCCGAGGGCGTGGGCGATGGCGTGTCCGATGCCGGAGCTTCCGCCGGTGATGAGGGCGGTGCGTCCGGTGAGGGAGAACAGGTCGTTGGAGGGTGTGCTCACAGCGAAGGAACCTATCATCCCATGTTTGGGTGGGGGGAGGTCTCGTGCAGGGTGAGGGCGGCGTTCTGGAGTTTGTCCATGACGGTGGACAGGTCGCGCAGGGTGGGGGTGTCGAGGTGTTGCAGGACGCGGCGGAACTCGTTGAGGCCGGCGTCGGCGATCTGCTCGATGAGGGTGTGGCCTGCGGGGGTGAGTTCGATGCGGCGGATGCGGCGGTCGTGGGGGTCTTCGCGGCGGGTGACGAGGCCGTGGGCGACGAGGCGGTCGACGATGCCGGTGACGGTGCCGAGGCCGACGTCGAGGTGGTGGGAGAGTTCCTGGCCGGTGGCCGAGCGGCGTAGTGACAGCAGCATGATGACGTTGAGCTGGCGCATGGTGAGGTTGGAGTCGAACAGGGGTGAGGAGGGGCGTTGTTGGGCGAACAGTCGTCCCAGGTCGCGTTGGATGGCGCCGATCTGGTGGATCAGTTGTTCGCGTTCGTCGTTCACTCTCACCTCTCGGTTCCTGAGAAGGTTATCAGGATGGTTTGCTTCGTTAAATATTCGTATCAGGCGAAGTGTTAGTCTGGGGCAAATCTTGTCGTGACATCCCTTTAGGAGTCCGCCCCCATGACCTCCCTGGCCAGGTTGAGCCTCGCCAACCGCAGCCTCGTCATAATGATCGCGTTGGTGCTGAGCGCGTTCGGCGTCTTCGCGATCCCGTCGCTGAAACAGCAGCTGCTGCCGTCGCTGTCGTTTCCGGGGGCCTTCGTGATCGCTCCCTACGGCGGCGCCTCTCCCGAGATCGTCGAGGAGCAGGTCACCGAGCCGATCGAGAACAGTTTCCAGGGGCTGGAAGGCATGGAGGAGATGACCTCGACGTCCCGGGAGGGGATGTCGCAGGTGCAGGTGGCGTTCGAGTACGGCACCGACATCGACGCCGCGGTGTCGGACATGCAGCAGGCGTTGTCGCGGATCGAGACGCAGCTGCCCGAGGGGGTGGATCCGCAGGTCGTGACCGGCGGGACCGACGACATCCCGGTGATGCAGCTGGCGGTGGGCGACGCCGGTGACCAGCGGGTGATGGCCGAGCGGCTGGAGCGGCTGATGGTGCCGCAGCTGCAGGCCATCGAGGGGGTGCGCGAGGTGTCGGTGACGGGCACCCGCGAGGAGGTCGTGACGATCACCCCGGACCCGAAGCGGCTGGCGATCGTGGGGTTGCCGGCGTCGGCGGTGGCGGACGCGTTGCGCGCCAACGGCCAGCCGGTCCCGGCGGGCAGCCTGACCGAGGACAAGATGTCGCTGACGGTGCAGGTGGGCAAGCGGGTCACGACGCTGGAGGAGCTGAAGAAGCTGTACCTGACGCCGGCCGCGCCGGCGCAGCAGCCCCAGCAGGGCCAGCAGCAGGGCAGGCAGGCGCCCGGTGGCGGGGGAGGAGCCGCCCAGCAGGCGCAGCAGGCGCAGCTTCAGCAGGCCCAGGCGGCGCAGGCGGCGCGCAGGCAGGTGGCGCCGCCTGCTCTCAAGCCGGTACGGGTGCAGGACGTGGCCACGGTGGAGCGCGAGCTGGCCGAGGGCACGTCGCTGACGCGTACCAACGGGCAGCCGAGCCTGGGGGTGTCGGTGACGATGTCGCCGGGCGGCAACGCGGTGGCGATCTCGCACGAGGTGCGCGAGAAGCTGCCGGAGCTGGTGCGGGCGATCGGTGACTCCTCTGAGGTGACGGTGGTCTTCGACCAGGCGCCGTACGTGGAGCGTTCGATCGAGGACCTGACGACGGAGGGTCTGCTGGGGCTGGCGTTCGCGGTGCTGGTCATCCTGGTGTTCCTGCTGTCGGTGCGCTCGACGCTGGTGACGGCCGCCTCGATCCCGCTGTCGGTGGTGATCGCGCTGATCGCCCTGTGGGTGGGGGACTACTCGCTGAACCTGCTGACCCTGGGGGCGCTGACGATCGCGGTGGGCCGGGTGGTCGACGACTCGATCGTGGTGCTGGAGAACATCAAGCGTCACCTGGAGTACGGCGAGGCCAAGCGCAAGGCGGTGCTGGCGGGGGTGCGCGAGGTCAGCGGCGCGGTGACGGCCTCGACGCTGACGACGGTGGCGGTGTTCCTGCCGATCGCGGTGGTGGGCGGCATGGTGGGGCAGCTGTTCGCGCCGTTCGCGATCACGGTGACGGTGGCGCTGCTGGCGTCGCTGCTGGTGTCGCTGACGGTGGTGCCGGTGCTGGCGTACTGGTTCTTGAGGGCGCCGGTGCTGTCGGCCGAGCAGGCGCGTGCCGCGCGGGAGAAGGCCGAGGCCAAGGAGCTGCGCAGCCCGTTGCAGCGGGCCTACCTGCCGGTGCTGCGTTTCGCCACCCGGCGGCGGCTGGTGACGCTGCTGGTGGGCCTGGTGGTGTTCGCCGTGACGATGGGCCTGGCCGGGCGGCTGGAGACCAACTTCATCGACTCCTCGGGGCAGGACACGGTCTCGCTCAGCCAGAAGATGCCCGCGGGCACGGACCTGGCGACGACGGACGCGGCGGCCAAGAAGGTGGAGGAGGTGCTGGCCTCCCTCAAGGGGGTCAAGGACTACCAGGTGAACGTCGGCGGTGGCGGCGGGTTCCTGGGCGGGCTCGGCGGCGGCGCCGGGGACCGGGCGTCGTACTCGCTGACGGTCGAGGAGGGCAGCGACGCCGGGGTGCTGCAGGACACGCTGCGCGCGCGGCTGAAGGAGCTGAGCGGGGTCGGGGAGGTCACCGTGGGCGGTGGCCAGGGCGGTCCGACGGGCGGCGCGACCGATCAGCTGCAGGTGATCGTGCAGGCGCCGGACGTGGCCACGCTGCGTACCGCGGCCGAGTCGGTGCGCACGACGATGGCGGGCCTGGAGGGGTTGCGTGACGTCACCTCGAACCTGGAGGCGGGCGCCGAGCGGGTCGAGGTGCGGGTGGACCGGCGCAAGGCCGCGGCCCGGGGCCTGACCGAGGTGCAGGTCGGCCAGCTGGTGGCGCAGCGGTTCCGCGGGGTGCCGATGGGCGACATGACGCTGGACGGCCGCAGTGGCGCGGTGGTGCTGAGCGGCGGGGAGGCGCCCGAGACGGTCAAGGAGGTGCGGGCGCTGGAGCTGCCGACGGCGGCGGGCGTGGTGAAGCTGTCGCAGGTGGCCGAGGTGGCCAGGGCGCAGGGCCCGGCGCAGATCACCCGTATCGACGGCGAGCGCAGCGCGACGGTGTCGGGTACGGCGACCGGCAGTGACCTGGGTGCCACCACGACGGCGCTGACGGCGAAGCTGGAGGCGTTGTCGCTGCCGGCGGGGGCGACCTTCACGGTGGGCGGGGTCAGTGCCGACCAGGCCGAGGCGTTCGGGCAGCTGGGGCTGGCGATGCTGGCGGCGATCGCGATCGTCTTCATGATCATGGTGGCGACGTTCCGGAGCTTCGTGCAGCCGCTGATCCTGCTGGTGTCGGTGCCGTTCGCGGCGACCGGCGCGATCGGGCTGCTGCTGGCCACCGGGACCCCGATGGGCGTGCCCGCGCTGATCGGCATGCTGATGCTGATCGGGATCGTGGTGACGAACGCGATCGTGCTCATCGACCTGATCAACCAGTACCGGGCGCAGGGGATGGGCATCGTGGAGGCGGTGATCGAGGGGGGACGGCGCAGGCTGCGGCCGATCCTGATGACCGCGGTCGCGACGATCTTCGCGTTGGTGCCGATGGCGCTGGGCCTGACCGGTTCGGGAGGGTTCATCTCGCAGCCGCTGGCGATCGTGGTGATCGGCGGCCTGCTGTCGTCGACGCTGCTGACGCTGGTGCTGGTGCCGACCCTGTACGTGATCGTGGAGCGGCTCAAGGAGCGGCTGCGGCGCAGGCCCAAGGCCACCCCGGGCGACGGCACGGGCGACGGCACGGACGGCCCCGCGGACGGTCCCGCGGACGGCGCGGGGGACGGTGCTAGGGACGCTGCCCCGGCCCAGGGGCAGCACCGTGCCGAGCCGAAGGTCTACGACAGGGACGACCTGACCCCGGCGCCCTCCCCGGCGCCCTGACAGGGGCCCGTCCGCACGAGAGCCGCACGAGAGCCGCGGGACCCGGGCACACCGCCCGGCCCCCGCGGCTCTCGCCGTTCCCCTGATCTCCCCCCGGTCTTTGTCCGCACGTGGCGGCGGCCCCTGCGCCGGGCGGGCGCGCGGGGCCGAATATACTGACGCAACGTGACTGCCAAGCCGCGTGTCCCCAATGTCCTGGCCTCCCGCTACGCCTCCGCGGAGCTGACCCGCCTGTGGTCGGCGGAGTACAAGGTGGTGGCCGAACGGCGCCTGTGGCTGGCCGTGCTGGCCGCGCAGGCACGCCTGGGGGTGGCGGTGCCCGAGCAGGCGATCGCCGACTACGAGAAGGTCCTCGACCAGGTGGACCTGGAGTCCATCGCCGCCCGCGAGCGCGTCACCCGCCACGACGTCAAGGCCCGCATCGAGGAGTTCAACGCCCTGGCCGGGCACGAGCACGTCCACAAGGGCATGACCTCCCGCGACCTGACCGAGAACGTCGAGCAGCTGCAGATCCGCGACAGCCTGCTGCTGGTGCGCGACCGGTGCGTGGCGCTGCTGGGCCGCCTGGCGCGCCTGGCCGCCGAGCACTCGCAGCTGGTGATGGCCGGGCGCTCGCACAACGTGGCCGCCCAGGCCACGACGCTGGGCAAGCGCTTCGCCTCGGCCGCCGACGAGCTGCTGACCGGCTTCACCCGCCTGGAGGAGCTGATCGGCCGCTACCCGCTGCGCGGCGTCAAGGGCCCGGTCGGCACCGCCCAGGACATGCTGGACCTGCTCGGCGGCGACGAGGAGGCCCTGGCACGCCTGGAGGACGAGGTCGCCGATCACCTGGGCTTCGCCCACCGGCTGACCAGCGTCGGGCAGGTCTACCCGCGCTCGCTGGACTACGAGGTGCTCAGCGCGCTGGTGCAGCTGGCCGCCGCGCCGTCGTCACTGGCGAGGACGATCCGCCTGATGGCCGGGCACGAGCTGGTCACCGAGGGGTTCGCCCCCGGCCAGGTCGGATCGTCGGCCATGCCGCACAAGATGAACACCCGCTCCTGCGAACGCGTCAACGGCCTGGCCGTGGTGCTGCGCGGGTACGCGTCCATGGCCGGGGAACTGGCCGGCGACCAGTGGAACGAGGGCGACGTCTCCTGCTCGGTGGTGCGCCGGGTGGCGCTGCCGGACGCGTTCTTCGCCTTCGACGGGCTGGTGGAGACGATGCTGACCGTGCTGGAGGAGTTCGGCGCCTTCCCCGCGGTCGTCTCGGCCGAGCTGGAGCGCTACCTGCCGTTCCTGGCGACGACGAAGATGCTGATGGCCACGGTACGGGCCGGGGTGGGCCGCGAGAGCGCCCACGAGCTCATCAAGGAGCACGCGGTGGCCTCGGCGCTGGCGATGCGCGAGGACGGCGCGGGCAACGAGCTGCTGGCCCGGCTGGCCGCCGACGAGCGTTTCCCGCTCGACGAGGCCGCGCTGCGGGCGCTGCTGGCCGACCGGGTCTCCTTCACCGGCGCCGCCTCCTCCCAGGTGGAGGCGGTCGTGGCACGGATCGGGGAGATCACCGGCCGCCACCCGCGGGCGGCCGCCTACCGGCCCGGGGCGATCCTCTGAACGGTGGGCCCGTCGCACTGCGGGACGTGACCGAGCTCGCGGCGGCCTGTGACGACGACCCGCTCGTGATGTGGGGGGCGCAGGGGCTACGGCCCGGCGTGCGCGCCTGGGCGCTGGGGGAGGCGGTCGCGGTCACCTGCGCCGACCTCAACCGCCGCGACCGCATCACCGTGCGCGGCCCGGCCGGGCAGGTGCGGGCACTGGTGGAGCACGCCCTGGCCGAGCTGGGCCCCTCCTACCGGATGGTGGGCTCACGCGCCCTGGTGGAGGAGGTCGTGGCCGGCTGGCCGCGGCTGCGGATCGCGGGCTCGTTCGAGTGGATGGACACCCACCGGCCCCCGCCGCCCCCCGCGGGCCGGCACGCCGCGCGGGCCGGCGGTGCGCGGGCGGGGTGGCTGCCGCCGGCCCGCGACGGGGAGGTCGCCGCACTGCTGGCGTGCGCGGCTCCCTCCTCCTGGGCGGTACCGGGCCTGACGGGGATACGCCGCTGGGCCGGGGTGTGCCACCCTGCCGGTGCGGAAGGCACAGAGGGCACAGAGGGCACAGAGGGCACAGAGGGCGGGCTGGTCGCGGTGGCCGCCGACGCCTGGTCCAGCCCTCAGGTCGGCTTCGTCGCCGGGGTGGCCACCGCCGTGGCCTGGCGCGGCCGTGGCCTGGGGGAGGCGGTGTGCCGCTTCGCGCTGGGTGAGCTGGTGGCCGCGCACGGCCGCGCAGCCCTGATGGTCGACACCGACAACCACGCCGCGATCGCCGTGTACGAGCGGCTCGGGCTGCGCGGCCGCCCCCTCGCGGCCGCCTCCGCCGAGCAGCCCTGAACCGGCCCCGCACCGACCCGCCCGCACCCGCACGCCGCTCCCGGCGAGCACCCCCGCGGGGCGCGCAAGGGCAGGGGCCGGGCGGGGGGCGTACGGGCGGGAAAACCACATGCGAGACGCCGCCCCGGCAGGCAGAGTGGGCGAAATGATGTCCAGTTTCATACCTGGCCTGGAGCTCTCACGTACGTTCTACCTCCAGGCCGTACGGCCCCTGGTGGCCGGGGTGCCGCACAGCGCCGCGCTGATCGGTGCCGGATCGGAGGTGCTGGCCTTCGACACCGAACGCTCCACCGATCACGACTGGGGACCGCGGGTGGTGCTGTTCGTCACCCCGCAGGAGACAGGGCGGGTACGGCGCGTCCTGGACGAGGGCCTGCCGGAGGTCTTCTGCGGTTACCGCACCGAGCTGGGGGAGAGCGGCTCACACGGGGTGCAGGTGAGCCGGGCGTCCACCTGGTTCACCGAACGCCTGGGCTTCGACCCGCTGGCCGGGGTGGGCGTGCTGGACTGGCTGTCGACCCCCTGGCAGCGCCTGGCCGAGGTCACCAGCGGGGAGGTCTTCCACGACGGCCTGAACGTGCTGGAACCGGCCCGGGCCGCGCTGCGCTGGTACCCGCCGGACCTGGAACGCTACGTGCTGGCCGGGCAGTGGCGGCGCCTGGCCCAGCAGGAGGCCTTTCCCGGCCGGTGCGGTGAGGTGGGCGACGAGCTGGGGTCGGCGCTGGTCACCGCGGAGCTGGCCCGCGACCTGATGTGCCTGTGGCTGCTGATGCGGCGCCGCTACCCGCCGTACGCCAAGTGGCTGGGCAGTGCCTTCGGCCGCGTGTCGGGCGCCGCCGAGGTGTCCGAGGAGCTGGCGGCGGCGGTGTCGGCAGGGGTGGGGGCCGGTGCGTGGCGTGAGCGGCACCGGCACCTGGGGGTGGTCTACCGGCGGGCGGCGGCGTTGCACAACCGGATGGGCAGGGCTGCGGCGCTGGACGACGGGCTGCGCGACTACCACCGGCGGCCCTTCCCGGTGCTGGACGCCGGGCGCTTCGCCGAGGCGCTGCACCGGGCCATCACCGACACCCGGGTGCGGGCACTGCCCCGGGTGGGCTCGATCGACCAGTTCGCGCACAGCACCGACCTGCTGACCGACCCGCGCCGCTGCCGGGCGGCCACCCGCGCCGTCCTGGACCTGTGAGACGACGCTTCCCCTCTTGCGAGGCCGGGTCCCCGACGGGGGAGGCCGGGTCCCCGACGGGGGAGGCCGGGTCCCCGACGGGGAGCGTCCCGGCGGGGGAGCGACGCCCGGCGCCGGCAGGGGCGCCCCTCGTCCTTGACCTGAAGTTATCTTGAGGTTCTATGGTCGTGTCACGGCCCCGCCCGCACCACCCGTCACCGGGACGAGCACGCGGACGGCCACCACCGGCCCACCCCCCACCCCCCACCCCCCACCCGGCGGACCCCGCCGAGAACACGGAAGATGTGATGGTGTCGCGATGAGCATGGAAATGACCGCCTGGCACTCGCTGTACAACGCCATGAACGCCCAGCGCGACCGGCGCCCCTTCTCCATGGCCACCCTGCGGCGCATCGCCGCCTTCGCCCGCCCGCACCGCGCCCTGCTCGTCTGGTTCCTGCTGCTCAGCGTGGTCTCGGCCGTGCTCGCCGTGGCCACACCACTGCTGGCCGGACGCGTGATAAACGCCATCGTCACCGGCGCCGCCGACGGCGTGGTGACCGGCCTGGCCGCACTGATCGCGGTCATCGCCCTGGCCGAGGCCGCACTGGGCCTGACCACCCGCTGGCTGTCGGCCAGGATCGGCGAAGGACTCATCCTGCAGCTGCGCGGCACCGTCTTCGACCACGTCCAGCGCATGCCGATCGCCTTCTTCACCCGCACCCGCACCGGAGCCCTCGTCAGCCGCCTCAACAACGACGTCATCGGCGCCCAGCGAGCCTTCAGCGACACCCTCTCCGGAGTCGCCGGCAACCTCGTCACCCTCACCCTGACCCTGGTCGTCATGCTCGGCATCTCCTGGCAGGTCACCCTGCTGGCCCTGGTCCTGCTCCCGGTGTTCGTCCTGCCCGCACGACGCGTCGGCGCCCGCCTGGCCCGCATGGAACGCGAGGCGGCCGACCACAACGCCGCCATGAGCACCCAGATGACCGAACGCTTCTCCGCCCCCGGCGCCACCCTGGTCAAACTGTTCGGCCGCCCCGCCCAGGAATCGGCCGAGTTCTTCGAACGCGCCCGCAAGGTACGCGACATCGGCGTGCGCACCGCCATGGTGCAGTCGGTGTTCGTCACCGCCCTCACCCTCGTCTCCGCCCTCGCCCTGGCCCTCGTCTACGGCCTGGGCGGCGTCCTGGCCCTCGGCGGCCGCCTGGAGGCCGGCGCGGTGGTGGCCATGGCCCTGCTGCTGACCCGCCTGTACGCGCCGCTCACCGCCCTGGCCGGAGCCCGCGTGGAGGTGATGAGCGCCCTGGTCAGCTTCGAGCGCGTCTTCGAGATCCTCGACCTCAAGCCCCTCATCGTCGACCGGCCGGACGCGCGCGCCGTCCCCGAGGGCGGCGTCAGCCTGGAGTTCGACCGCGTCGGCTTCGCCTACCCCTCGGCCGACAAGGTCTCCCTCGCCTCCCTCGAAGAGGTCGCCACCCTCGACTCCCGCGGCGGCACCCAGGTACTGCACGAGGTGTCCTTCCGCGCCGAGGCCGGGCAGATGATCGCCCTGGTGGGCTCCTCCGGAGCCGGCAAGTCCACCATCGCGCAACTGACGGCACGCCTGTACGACGCCGACAGCGGCAGCGTACGCCTGTCCGGCGTGGACGTACGCGAACTGTCGGCCTCCTCCGTCCAGCAGGCCCTGGGCATGGTCACCCAGGACGGCCACCTGTTCCACGACTCCATCCGCGCCAACCTGCTGCTGGCCCGCCCCCAGGCCACCACCGAACAACTGTGGGACGTGCTGCGCCGCGCCCGCCTGGCCGACCTGGTCGCCTCCCTGCCCGACGGCCTGGACACCGTCGTCGGCGAACGCGGCTACCGCCTGTCCGGAGGCGAACGCCAGCGCCTGACCATCGCCCGCCTGCTGCTGGCCCGCCCCCGCCTGGTGGTCCTGGACGAGGCCACCGCCCACCTGGACTCCACCTCCGAGGCGGCCGTCCAGGAGGCCCTGGGGGAGGCCCTTGCCGGGCGCACCGCCCTGGTCATCGCCCACCGGCTGTCCACCGTCCGCGCGGCCGACCTGATCCTGGTGGTCGAGGACGGGCGCATCGTCGAACGCGGCACCCACGACGACCTCCTGGCCGCCGAGGGCCGCTACGCCCAGCTGTACCGCACCCAGTTCGAGCCGCACGGCACCGCACACGGCACCACGGCCACGACGGTGCCGACAGCAGGGGCGGGGGAGCTCACCGGCGGGGTCACGGCCTCCCGCTGACCCTCCCGGCCCCCTCTCCCTCCCGGCCCCCTCTCCCTCCCGTCCTTCCCGTCTCTCCCGCACCGGGCGGGGGAGACGGGGACTGTCATGAGGGCGGCAGGAGACCCTCGGCACGGTCGGCGTTGGCGTGCAGCGCCTCACGGATGTAACGGCTCAGCCCCGCCGCCACCGCCTCGTAGTGCGCCGCGAACCGCGCGTCCCCGACGTACAGGTCGCCCAGGGCACGATGGATCTCGTACGAGCAGTCGTAACACCAGCGGGTGATGTGCTCACGATGCCGCTCGGCCAGCTCCATCGCCCGCGGCCCACCGGCCGGCAGACCGGCCCGGTACGCGGCGGCGAAGTCCTCCACCGTCCGGCCGGCCTCGCCGGTGAAACGCGCCCAGTCCTGCCGGGTCATCGCGGCCACCCTGCGACGCGACTGCCGCCAGGCCTCACCCTCACCCCAGCGCTCACGCGCCTCGGCCTCGTGCTCGGCGGGATCGAAGTCCCCGAACACCTCGAACCGCTCCTGGGGCGTCAAAGAGATGTCCAGCATGTCGGCCTCCAGAGCATGCTGGACCGCGGCCGCCATCGTCTGCAACCGCTCGATACGACGGCTGAGAAGCTCGTGCTGACGACGCAGATGAGCCCGCGCGTCAGTGGCGGGATCATCGAGGATCACCGTGATCTCCTCCAGGGCGAAGCCGAGCTCACGGTAGAACAGCACATGCTGCAGACGCCGCAGATCCTCCTCGGTGTAGCGGCGATACCCCGCCGCCGTACGCCGCGACGGGCACACCAGGCCGATCTCGTCATAGTGGTGCAGCGTGCGCACGCTCACCGAGGCGATACGGGCCACCTGCCCGACCGCGTACTCCACCGCCTGCTCCATGGTGTTTCCCGGCCTCATCCCGTCAGCGTGCACCCTCACGTTACGTCAGGGTCAACCCGCCACGGACGCCTCCCACCGGCACCGGCCTCCCACCGGCCTCCCACCGGCACGAACGACGGGCACGAACGACCTTCCACGGCCACCGCCCACGACGGGCCGATCTGGCCAAGGCGGGGGAGAAGAGCACGACGGACCCCCTCAGCCCTTGCCCGGACCCCTCAGCAACGGATGCGACCGCATCGCCACCTCCAGCTCCCCGGGCAGCTCGTCACGGTAACGCCCCAGCGTCGCCAGATCACTGTGCCCCAGCACCCGGCGCACCGCGTCCATGTCCACCGCGTCCGCCAGCAGATGCGTGGCCGTGGTGTGCCGCAACCCGTGCGGCGTCACCGACCGGCGCCGATCGGCCTCCACCCCCCGCTGCACCCGGTCGATCACCGCCTGCACATCACCCCGCGCCAGCCGCCTGCCCCGCCACGACAGCAACAACGCCTTCTCCGGCGACGCCATCCGCCCCCGCGCCAGATACGCCTCCAGCGCCGCCGCCACGTCACCGGGCAACGGCACGTCCCGCGTCTTGCCCCCCTTGCCGAAGATACGCCAGTACCTCACCCCGTCATTGGTGTAGAAGTCCTCCACGTTCGCCCGCACCAGCTCCGACACCCGCGGACCCATCGTCGACAACATCAACACGATCAACCCGTCACGCAACTCGGTACGCTGGTCACGACGCCGCCCCCGCCCCGCGCCCTCACCACCGCCCTCGGCATCGGCCGGAGCCGGCCCGCCACCACCGCCGGCCCCCGTCTCACCCAGCTCACGCGCCGCACCGATCAACCCCTGCGCCTGCTCCCGCGTCAACGCCCGCCGCTGCGGACGCAACCCCCCGCGCTCCTTGGCCGTCACCGTCGCCATCGCCATCGGATTGACCTGAACCCACCCCACCAGCACCGCGTGCTTGAACAACGCCGACACCGACCGCCGGAACCGCGCCTGCGACGAGGCCGACTGCAACGCCCCCGACACCCCCGACGCACCGGCCGGCGCCCCGGCTCCCGCCCCGTCCCCCCCGTTCTCCGTCGGCCCCGGCCGCCTGCGCCCGTCGGGCTTACGCGCGAACGCCAGCAACACCGCGTCCACGTCCTCACCCGTCAGATCGTCCAGGACGACGTCCTCACCCACCAACTGCACGAACGTCGCCACATCACGCCCGTACACCTCCGCCGTCGACGCCGACAACGCCCCCGTCAGCGTCCTGGCCCGCACCAGCTCCACATACCGATCGGCGCACTCACCCACACTGAGACGATTCAGATCAGCCGGCCGCATGGCTTTCGCGACACCTCTTCTCCTGCATCCGGACCACACCCGCCGGGCCGCGACGACCCCGGCCACCCCACGCTAACCCGATCACCCGTTCCTATGCCCCCTGCCGCCCGCCCATCCACCCGTCGCGGACAGGTCGCGCGCGGCACGGACGCCTCGTCACCGCGACCGGAACCGGTGGGGGGCAGGCTCATGCCCGCCACCATCGCACGGAACACACCGGCGGATCGACCCGACGTCGATCATCACCACGGACGGGCCCGGGGGAGTGGTGGACGCTCGGGGAAACGGGACGGGGGCATCGGGACAGGCCGCCGGATGTCCCGTACGCGCGCCTCTCAGAGGTTATAGAGACATATGCTTATATATCGGACAGAAGGTGTTGGTGCAGGCGATGGTCTCAGGTTCGCCTTCGGCGGTGTGGTCCTGTCGACGGATCCGGCAAGCGGCTCCGGTGGTCCGTCCGAGGCGATGACCGGGCACAGATGTTCCCGTAGGTGCTCGGCGAGGACCCTGGCACCGGCAGGGCCGTCGTGAAGGCCCGATCGGGGGCGACGCGCCTGAGCCGGTGACCGAGCAGGCCCGGAGCGTGTTCGCCGGGCATCGGCCGGGCGGGGGTCGTTCGTCGGTGGCCGCGGAGGTTTGTCGTGGGTCGTGTGCGCGACGGGGCGGTGGTGTGTCGTTCGATGCGTCGCGTGCAGAACGGTGATGAAGTAGCTTTGGGAAGGTAATCTTATACCATACAGAATTACCCTTCTGTATGGTTAAAGCTGTTCTGTGCTGGTAGGAGCCACTTGACGTGACGTGCATACTTTTGCCCGCCGAACACTTCCTGTCGCGGAAAGGCGGCGAAGCAAGGCGCGGCCCTCTTCTCGCCCGGACTCCCCCCGGGCATGCCGTGACGCTCAGGGCCCCTTCCGGCCTCCGGGCATGATCGCCCCGCTCGGTCGTTTCACCGGTCAAGATCCACAGCCTCCGGAGCGTCCGAAACGATCAAGAGGTGCGAGGTCGCGCCGGCCGTTCCTCGCCTCGAGTGACCTGCTCGGTGCGAGCCGGTCGATGATCGCGGTCGCCTCGAGCGATTCACCTCATTGGAACGTTTGTCCTATTCGCTACCTTTTTAGGGGTATTTTCCTGATCGTTCGATGACGGCCGTCGTCATCGTCCCCAAGGTCGGCGCCCGGGTGGCCTCTCCCCCGTGTCCGTCCGTGAGCGCTCGGCACCGCCGAGGCTCCTCGCGACCGGTGAGCCACTGTGGATCCGAGGTGGACCGCTCCCCCGGTCGGTGATCTCATCGACGGGACGCTCAGCCGGCGGCGGACTCGTGCTCGGGCGTGTGCGTCGCTTTCATGGTGCCCGGCAGGAACAGGACAAGGGAGAGGACAGGGGCAGTGCTGCGACTCAGCGTTCCGGAACACTTCGGGCCACCTCGTACGGGACATCTGGCGATGGGCGACGAGCCCGGCCGGCCGGATGCCGTCACGGTGAACTCTCGTCACCTGAGCAGGGGCGGGGTTCCCTGGCTGCCGGTCATGGGCGAGTACCACTTCAGCCGCTACCCCGCCGCCGAGTGGCGGGAGGAGTTGCTGAAGATGCGGGCCGGCGGGGTGGGCGTCGTCGCCGCGTACGTCTTCTGGAACATCCACGAGGAGGTGCGTGGCCGTTATCTCTGGAGCGGCGACCGCGATCTGCGCCGGTTCGTCGAGCTGTGCGCGCAGGTGGGGCTCGACGTGGTGATGCGTATCGGGCCCTGGGGGCACGGCGAGTCCCGCTACGGCGGTTTCCCGGACTGGTTGATGGCGGCCGGGTGCGAGCCGCGTACCGACGACCCGCGTTATCTGGCCCTGGTCCGTCCTTGGTTCGAGCAGATCGGTGCTCAGCTTCGGGGGCTCACCCGCGCCGGCGGCGGGCCGGTCGTCGCGGTCCAGGTGGAGAACGAGCTGTACGACCGGCCCGGTCATCTCCTGACGATCAAGCGGCTCGCCCGGGAGTGCGGCATCGACGCTCCGGTGTGGACGGCGACCGGATGGGGGCACGCCCGGCTGCCGCCCGGTGAGGTGCTGCCCGTCTTCGGTGGTTACCCGGAGGCGGCGTGGGACGACGCGCACGACGGATGGCCCGACCAGAGCCGGGCGCACTACTTCTTCGGGCCCGGCCGGGACGACGACTCCATCGGGGCGGACCTGCGTGAGACGGGTACCGTTCCGGGCGCGGCCACGGGCCGGTCCGCTGCGGCGCCCGGAGGGGAGGAACACCTGGCCGACTACCCGTTCGCCACCTGTGAGCTGGGTGGCGGCATGTACATCTCCTACCACCGGCGCGCGATCGTCGCGGCCCGTGATCTGGCGGCGCTCGCCCTGGTGAAGCTGGGCAGCGGTTCGTGCTGGCAGGGGTATTACCTCTATCACGGTGCCTCGCAGAAGATCGGTGAGCTGTCGACGCTGCAGGAGTCGCACGCCACGGGCTATCCCAACGACTGCCCGGTGGTGAACTACGACTTCCAGGCTCCCCTGGGTGAGTACGGCCAGTTTCGCGACTCCTACCGGCACCTGCGCCTGCAGCATTTGTGGCTGGCCACCGACGGGGCCGCCCTGGCGACGATGAGCCTGGTCATGCCGGACGACGCGCCGTCCGACACCGCCGACCGCGCGTCACTGCGCTGGGCGGTGCGCTCCGACGGTGAATCGGGTTTCCTGTTCGTCAACAACCATCAGCCGGTCGAGACGCTGCCCGCGCACGACGACGTCCGGTTCGCGATCACGATCGGCGGCCGGGAGCTGCTCGTGCCGTCGCGACCGGTGTCGATTCCCTGCGGCGGTTACTTCGCGTGGCCGCTGAACCGGCCCCTCGGCGGTGCTGCGCTGCGCTGGGCCAGCGCGCAGGTGGTCTGCGTCCTGGACGGCCCGGAGCCGGTGCTGGTGCTGACGCAGACGGCGGGGCTGCCGGTCGAGCTGGCGGTGGACGCGGCGACGGTCACCTGCGTCGACGGCCCCGCGACGGTGAGCCGCCTCGGTGACGACGTCGTCGCATCGGCCCTCGTTCCCGGCCTGGACTGCCTGCTGCGGATCACCGCGCCGGACGGGACGAGCACGCGCGTCCTGGTCCTCGACGAGGAGTCGGCGCTGGCGGCGGTCCGGGCGCGCGTGGCGGGCCGGGACCGGCTGGTGGTGTGCGACAGTCCCGTGGTGCCCGACGGTGACCGTCTGGTCGTGTACGGTGACGCCCCCCTTGAGGTCTTCCCTGCCCTGGAGGTTCCCCTAGAAAGGGGCGGGAGCCGCCCGTCGATGCCGGTCGAGGTCACCCGTCTGGCCGAGGCCGGTCCGCCACGGGCACCGGTGATCGACGAGGCGACCGGGCGGGCGTCCGCGCCGGTGGACGCGGACTTCGGCAACGCCGCCGTGTATCACCTCACCGTCGCGGAGGAGGCGTTCGACGGTGACTTCGACGGTGACTTCGACGGTGACGAGGAACTGCTTTTGCGCCTGGACTGGATCGGTGACGTGGGCCGCGCCTATGTCGGCGGGCGGCTCGTGGCCGACCAGTTCTGGTACGGCCCCGTGTGGGAGATCAGCCTGCGCCGCTTCCGCGACGAGGTCGTCCGTCACGGGCTGGAGCTGCGGCTGTTGCCGCTGGGGCCGGAGATGCCCGTCCACTTCTCCCCCGGGGTCCGCCGGGATGTCGGGCCCGGCGGGCTGGTGGAGCTGCGCTCGGCCACGCTGGTCCCGGTGACGCGCACCGTCATTCCCGTGGTGCGGGAATGACGGGCGTTCCGGATCGGTTTCCGCCGGTCGTCGCCGGTGTCGTCGCCGGTGTCGTCGCCGGTGTCGTCGCCGGTGTCGTGGCCCCGTGGGGGCCGGTCGTGGCTAGCCGGCCGAGGTGTTGACGTCGAGGTGGTCGATGTTGGGCAGTCCGGCCGTGGTGGTCGGGTCCAGGCGGACGGTGTTGGTGCCGGCGTTCAGCGGGACCGTGAGGGTGGTGGTGGCCCAGGTCGTCCAGGCTCCGGTGGAGGCGAACGCGACCGTGCCCGCGGTGGAGCCGTTGACGACCAGGTTCGCCGGTCGTGCGGTGGCGCTGCTCGCGCCGTTGGCGAAGCGGATGCCGATCGTGGCGGTGCCGGCGGCCGGGGCGTTCACCGTGAACTGCGCATACGCACCCACGGCCGCATCACCGTTGCAGAACCCGCTGCCGGTGAAACCGGCCTGGTTGGAGTCGATGCTGCCCTGGCACACCGCGGGCGCGCTCTCCACCTCGTAACGCTGCCCCGAGGGGGTGGCGCCGGAGGTCTTGACGAGTTCGAGGTCGTCGACGAAGAGGTGTCCGTTGCCGCTCGCGGCGCGGACGGTGACGGTGGCGGTGCCGGCCGACAGCGGGATGCCGGTGAGTTCGCGCCGGGTCCAGCCGGTGGAGGCGGGGATGTCGAGGGTGCGGGAGGTTCCGCCGGCGTCGGTGACGGTCACCTGTGCGGTGCTGAGCGAGCCGGTGGTCCTGGCGAACAGCGACAGCCGGTAGGTGCCGGCCGGCACGGTGATCTGCTGTCGCACGCCGCCGGCGTAGGACTGGGTGGCGCCGATCTGCAGGGCGAAGCGGGAGCCATTAGCGCCGCCGTTGGCGTTGGTCACGATCGAGGTGGGCCCGGACTCGCGGAGGTTGGTCCATCCCTGCACCTGGGGGACGATGATGCGGTCGGCCTGGAAGCCGGGATTGAGGATGTAGTTGTTGGCGGGTCCGACGCGCCACTCCCCCGTGGTGACGTTGAACTGCCACTGGCTGACGGAGTGGAACCGGGGCCGGGTGCCGGACTTGGTGACCGGCATCCACTGGTTGTAGCCGATGCCGTTCCAGGCGAAGTCGGCCCAGCGGTCGCCCGCGAAGATGACCGTGTTCTGCTTGGTGCCCTTGACGGTGACGAAGAAGCCGGTCTGGGTCACGTGGCTGTAGTCCATCTCGGTGCCGGGGAGGGTGTATTCGCCGGTGTAGGCGCCCTGGATGTTTCCGGTGGTCGACTCCAGGATGTGGGTGACGGAGGTGTTCCAGCCGTGCAGGTCGGAGGCGGCGTGGTAGTAGGTGCCGTCGAGTTTGAACATGGCGTTGCCCTCGCGGCCGGAGGAGTTCTGGCCGATCTGCACCCCGGGCTCGATCCGCAGCGAGTCGGACTCCCTCAGCTTGGAGACGAAGGCGCGGGAACGTCCCTGCCGGTTGGAGAAGATCAGGTAGTCCTTGCCGTCGTCGTCGGTGAAGACGGTCTGGTCTCCGGTGCTCGTCGTGGGAGAGTTGACGATCTGGGTCTGGAAGTGGGCGTAGTCGAAGGTGTCGGTGGGTGAGTCGCCCTGGAGGATCAGGACTCCGTCACCGCCCATCGACGGGAGGTAGGCCTGTACGAGGAGGACGTACTTGCCGGTGTTCTCGTTGTAGGAGACGCCCAGGCGTCCCACCCAGCCTGCCTGGCCGAGGGTGGCTCCGCCGGTGAGGCCGGTGGAGCGGGTGGCGACGCGGCTTTCGAACTTCCAGTTCACCAGGTCCTTGGAGGAGTACACGGGGATCGAGACGAACGAGACGTCGCCGTCGTACTTCCTGGTGGGGTTGGCGCGGTAGAGCTCGGCGCCCGTGTAGTGCACGCCGTACCAGTAGTAGGTGTCGCCGAACTTGAAGACGCCTCCGCCCTGGGAGTAGATGGGGTTGCCGGCGGTGTCGTTCCAGAAGGTGTCGTTGGTGATGGTCTGGAACGTCCCCTCGTCGGCGGCGGTCAGGTTTCCGGCGGTGGTCACCAGTGCCGTCTTGGCGTCGGCGACCTGTGCGGCGGTCGCCGAGGCGTCGGTGGTGACGTCGGCCGCGGTGTTCAGCGCCTTGGCGAAGGGTGCCCAGGAGGCGGTGGTGTACCTGCTCGCGGAGCGGGTGCTGTAGTCGGCGACCAGTTTCTTCAGGCCGCGGACCATGACCAGGCCGTCGGTGGCCTTGTGGAGTCGGGCGCGTGCGGACGCGTCCTGGCCCTCCTGTCGCGTGGATGCCGTCGCGTTCGCGGTCGAGGCGAAGGCCGCCCACGAGTCGGCGGTGTAGTCCGCGGCGGAGTGACCGGACAGGTGGCCGGAGGGAGTCGTCCGAGGGGCGGCCGCGGTGGCGGAGACGTGGCCGGAGGGGGCCGCGGCCGTCTGGGGGCCGGCCGCGGTGGCGACGCCACCGGGTGCCGCCGACATGAACAACAGTGCCGCGGCGACCACCCCTCCCCGCTTCAACGTCCTGCCCGAGGTGCGCATCATGGTGTCGCCTTTCGTTTCGTGGCGCCGGCGCTTCGTGCGCTCGGCCGTTGACGTCGAGGTGGTCGATGGTGGACGGTCCGGCCGCGGTGGTCTCCAGGCGGACGGTGGTGCCGGCGTTCAGCGGGACCGTGGGGGTGGAGGTGGTCCCGGTCGTCCGGGTGCGGGTGGGGGCGAACACCGGGGTGGGGATGGTCCGCGGGCGGACGGTTCCTGCCGGGTGGGCCGCGACCGGTGCTCCGGCCGGGCCGGATGTGATCCACGGATGGAGGGTGTGGTGTGTCGGTACCTGTTTCGTCGTGGTGACGGTAGGGGGCCCATATGGTTAAAGCGTTTTAACCATATGGGGTGAGTGGCTGTCAACGTCCGTCATGGCCTCATGGCGAAGGCCACCGCCGACCGGCCGGGCCGATGGGAGTGTCCTGAACGTTTCACCCGCCGGGGCGGGCGGTCGTGTCATGGCCGGGGATGGCCGGGGATGGCCGGGGTTCGTGTCGCCACCGGCCGTTTCTCTGGCCTGGCCGAGCATCGCATGATCGTCCGTGGCGGCGTCGCGCGTCCCTCGGTCGGCCGGGTGGGCCGGATCGGCCACGGTGCGGGCCTGGGCCAGGGCCTTGAGGTGTCCGCTTGTCGCGGTGGTCGGCCAGAGCGCCGTGAAAACGTTTCCTGAAGAACGGGGCGGCGAGGCGCCTGTTCGTGGCGTCCGGGCGCCCATGGCCACGGAACGGAGCGTCAGGCACCGGGCCGGGCGGATGGGGCCGCGGTCGTCCTGGGTGTCGGGTGCCGGTCGGGTGACCGCACTCCCCTGGCCGGTCGTCCCTGCGGAGCCCGTGGCGGAGGCGGGGTCCCTGATCCCCGGGGGCGGCCGGGGGGTGGTCTCGATGCCCGTCCCGCGTCCCCGGTCCGGGGCCGCTCCCCCGGGTTGCCGGCCTGGAGCGCGCGGAGGTCGTGTACGGCGAGGATCAGCCCTTGCCGGTCAAGGTGGCGGTCTCAGGCGAGGGGCTTGAGTCTTCTGACGAAGCGGGCGGCGGCGCGGTGGCTCATGCCGGTCTCGCCGCGGACGAGGAAGACGGCCTGGTCGAACTGGTCGGAGGCCTTCAGTTCCAGGATGCGCTCGACGAGTTCGGGGCTGACGCCGCCGCCGACCAGGGCGTTTCGGGGGCGCTGTGCGGCTCGTACCGCGAAGACGATCAGAGCGATGGCGACCGCCACGACGACCGCCGTCAGCAGGAGGATGACGATCGGGTTGGACATGCGCAGAGCGTACCGCTTCATGGTCATTGCGTGGGAGACGGGGATCGGGGGCGCGGTGGTCAGGGGGCGGTGGCGGGCGGGGGGAAGGGGACGGCGGAGGTCACGGCGCTCACCGGTAGTGGTCCGTACAGGTGCGGGAAGGCCTCGCCGGAGCCCGGGGGGACCTCCATGCGCACGTCCAGGCCGGTCGGGTCGATGGTGAGCAGGACGAGGGGGTCGGTGACGTCGCGGTAGAAGCGTTCGACGACGCCGCGTAGCTGTTCGTGGCCGGTGCAGGCGTGGATGAAGCCGATCTCGTCGAGGGTGTGGCCGAGGGTGGAGACGCGGTACTCCCCCGTCGGGCGGGCGCTCTCCCAGTCGCGGGCCAGGGCCAGGTGCAGGATCGTCATCGCCACATGGTGCCCGGCGGGTGTGGTCGCGTCGTCGCCGGGGTGGCCGTGTCCGGCCGGGCGGGGCCTTCAGTGGCGGGGGTGCCATTCGCGGCGCAGGATCGCGTAGACCAGTTCGCTGGCCCACTCCCCCTTGACGAACTCGCTGTCGACCAGGTGCGCCTCGCGGCGCATGCCGAGTTTCTCCAGGACGCGGGCGGAGGCGTGGTTGCGCGCGTCGAGGCGTCCGATGATGCGGTGCAGGTCCAGGCCGTCGAAGCCGAGTGCCAGCAGGGCGTGGCCGATCTCGGTGGCGTATCCGTGGCCGTGGTGGTCGGGGTGCAGGACGTAGCCGAGTTCCGCGCCGCGGTGCGGGCGGCTGTACCAGTGGAGCATGCCGTCGCCCACCAGTTCGCCGGTGGCGGCCAGTTCGGCGGCCAGGGTGAGGGTCTGTCCCTCCTCCAGCAGCCGGGTCTGGGTCATCTTGGTGTGCAGGGACTTCTCGCTCTCCTGGCGGGTGTGGGGTTCCCAGTACAGGTAGCGGGTCACCTCGGGCAGGCGCTGGATGGCGTGCAGGGCGTCGAGGTCGTCGGGGGTGTAGGGGCGCAGGATCAGGCGTTCGGTCCTGATGGGGTAGGTGGGGGTGAGCACCGGGTCAGGGTAGGGGTCAGGGGTGGTCGGAGGCGATCGGATTTCCGGGGGGCGCGGTGGCTCGGGAGGGTCACGGCGGTCGCGGCGGCCGGGGGCCGGTGACCGGGAGGGCCGGGGCGGGTGTCAGTGGGTGCCGCCGGCGAGGTTGAGCACGACGACTCCGCCGATGATCAGGGCGATGCCGGCGGCCTTGGCGAGGTTGATGCTCTCGCCGAGGAAGAGCACGCCGATGGCGGCGACGGCCGCGGTTCCGGCGCCCGCCCAGACGGCGTAGGCGGTGCCGACGTCCATGTGGAGTTTCAGTACCTGGGCCAGGAGCAGGAAGGCGGCGGCGTACCCGGCCACGACGACGAGGGCCCAGCCCTTGTGGGAGAAGCCGTCGCTGAGTTTGAGCGCGGTGGTCGCCACGACCTCGACGATGATCGCGGCGGCCAGGATCAGCCATGCCATGGTGTCTCCCCCTGAGTGGTGAAAAGTGTGAGCAGTACCTTTTCATGGGGTCGTGGGGGTCCGGCCTCGCGGGGGTGGCGGCGCGGATCCGGGCCGCGACCTGCTCCACTTGCGAGTGGTGTCGAAAGCGTGTTCCACTGAGCCGTATGCCATGGGATGCGCCCGTCCTGCTCTCCGCGCCGCCTGATGTCAGGCCGCGGATCGAGCGTTCCGCGCTGACCAGGGTTCACGGGGCGCTGACCTGCTACGAGGTGCAGGCGCGTACCGCGCTGGAGAGCACCCCGCAGGGCTGGGCGGTCAGTCCGTACCGGGGGTGCGCGCATGCGTGCCGGTACTGTTCGGCGCGGCGGGCGCACCGCTACCTGGGGCTGGACGCTGGTGCGGACTTCGATTCGCGCATCGTGGTGCGGACCAACATCGTGCGGCGGTTGCGGGCCGAGCTGGGGTCGCGCTGGGACGGCGAGCACGTGAGCGTTGGTGTGGGCGGTGACTGTTACCAGGGGGCCGAGGACATCTACCGGCTGATGCCGGGGGTGCTGGCGGCGCTGCGCGAGGCCGGGGCCCCGTTCACGGTGTACACCAAGAGCCGGTCGATCCTGCGTGACGCCGACCTGCTGGCCGCGGCTCCGGGGGCGGGGGTGGTGGTGTCGATCGCGTTCGTCGACGACCGTATCCGCCGCAGTGTGGAGCCGGGTGCGCCGGGGCCGCAGAAGCGGCTGGAGCTGGTGGCCGAGCTGAACGAGCGGGGGGTGGCGTGCGGGGTGGCGATGGCGCCGGTGCTGCCGTTGCTGACCGACTCCCCCGACCAGCTGGCGGCGACCGTGCGGCGGGTGGCCGACGCCGGGGCGGTCAGCCTGGTGCCGCACGTGCTGCGGCTGCCGCCGGGGGCGCGTGAGTGGTACCTGGGGTGGCTGGGTGAGCATCATCCGGCGCTGGTGGGGCGGTACGCGGAGCTGTACGGGCGTGGGGCCGACGCCGAGGAGGGGTACGTGCGGGCGGTGACCGGTCAGGTGCTGCAGCTGGCGGCGCGTTACGGGATGGGGCCGGCGCGGCCCGAGCAGCCGTTGCCGCTGGCGTTGCCGCGTCAGGCGCAGATGAGTCTTCTGTAGCCGCGAGGGGGGGGGGGGGGGGGGGGGGGGGGGGGGGGGGGGGGCGCCGGGGGGGGGGGGGGGGGGGGGGGCGCCCAATGAGATTTTGGGGCGACAAAAAGTGTCCTCCTCGTGTAGTGGGGCGTGTTTGCCCGAAGCCAGCCGG
>NZ_JBVJIA010000048.1:0-50005 GCF_055586505.1 Streptosporangium sp. NPDC050148
CCACCCGGTATGAAAAGACCGCCGAGTCCTACCAGGCCGCAGTCACCCTCGCGTCACTGCTGATGTGGCTATGAAACTTTGACGACACGCCCTAGGGCTATCACGGGGTCCCGGGTCTTCAAGCCGAAGGGCCGAGCCGTCAAAGATCGCGAGTTCTCAAGTCGTCGCTGTTTCACGTGAAACATGGCTCGCCACCGTGCGGGCCATGTTCGTTTCCGAAGGGGAGACGGCGCCCAGCCTCGCACGCCAGGATGTCTGTCTTCGTTCCGGCGAGCATGCCCTCTGTCCGGCTGATCCTTTAAGGAAGCCCGGCTTCTTCGTCCGAGGAGAGCAAGACGATGTCCCCCACGTCTCCCGCCTCTCCTCCGGACGGCAGGAGAACGGCAGCCTTCTCCCCGCTGAATCCCGAGGCGAGCCCTTCTACGGGTGGAGCCCCGGGGAGACCGACGAGAGATCCGAGTCGGGACCAGGAGGGATCCAGATCGGCTTGACCTTTCGGCTTCACGCCTGTCGCTCCGCCTCTTAGGAGGCGCCCTTTCTGTCGATCCATCTCGCACCACGGCTCCCTCCGGCCATGTTTCACGTGAAACATGGCCGTCCAACCGCGCGGGTGGACCGGGTCCGGCCTCCCGGACAGAGGAAAGCATCACTCGTCGCTTACGGAGGCGTCCACCGGGCTCCGGGACAGAAGGCTGGCCCTCTACAGGGAAACGACAGGCCCGATCAAAGGGCCGGCGTCTCTGGCCGCTGTGAGCGCTGGGGACGACGCTCCAGAAGAAGACCTAGTCCTCAGCCGACCCGTCGTTGTTTCACGTGAAACAACGACGGGCGATCCCTGGGCGGGGCGGCCGGGAGATGGTCTGGCCCCGGAACAAGAACTTCGGGCAGAACCCGATGCCGACCGTTCCGGCAAGGCGCGACCCAGGGGAAGATCTCAGAATCGCGGATCATCAGAGGCCGCCCTGAGAAGGGTCCGAAGCAGAGCCGTGAGGACGGAGCCTGGAAGGTAAGAACTTCCGGGGGTGGACCTCGAATGAGAGCGGACCCTCGAACGTCTTCGACGCAAGGACTCCGAAACGGCCGACCGGTGCGCGATCACGGACTACCGAAGGCCGCGCCTGAGAGGAGCCCGAAGGAACCATGGGAGTTGAAGCCTGAAAGGCAGGGGCCTCCGGGAGCGAACCCTCCGACGGGAGCGAGCCCTCAAGGGTGTCGGCGAAGGGACTCCGAAGCGGTCGAGCGGGAGCGATCACGGACGACCTGCCGAGTGGCCGGCCCTCGCCTCCGGATGGTCGAGCGGTCGGCCAGGACCCGCCTCCCTCCGACCGGACAATCGGCCAGGATCCGCCTCCGGTTACCGGCGCGTGGCCATGCCTCGCCTCCGGTGATCGGACCGGTCGGCCTGGACTCGCCTCCGGATGACCGGACGGTCGGCCCGGACTCGCCTCCCGCCGGTCGGGCAATCGGCCAGGACCCCCTTCAGGCCGGAGTCCGGCCCGCGATCGGGCCGGACCACGAGCGCGGGTCACCCCTCCGTCGGCTGCAGCGACCCCGGGGCCATCGTGCCGATGATGCGCTCCAGATCGTCGATGGTCGCGAACTCCACCACGATGCGCCCCTTGCGCCGGCCGAAGTCGACCTTCACCCGGGTCTCGAAGCGGTCGGAGAGGCGGTCGGCCAGGTGCCGCAGGGCGGACTCCTCGGCGGGCTTCGCCCGGGGGGCGCGCGGGGCCGGTGCCGACGCGGCCTTGGCGTCGCCGACCGCGACGATCTCCTCGACCGCGCGGACCGAGAGCAGCTCCGCCACGATCCGGCGGGCGAGGTGCTCCTGGGCGGCGGGATCCTCCAGCCGGAGCAGGGCCCTCGCGTGCCCGGCGCTGATCGTTCCCGCCGCGACGCTGCGCTGTACCGTGGCCGGCAGGTTCAGCAGGCGGATCGTGTTGGTCACGTGCGATCGGGAACGGCCGATACGGGTGGCGAGCTGCTCGTGGGTCGCGCCGAAGTCGTCGAGCAGCTGCCGGTACGCCGCCGCCTCCTCCAGCGCGTTGAGCTGCTCGCGCTGAAGGTTCTCGATCAGGGCGTCGAGCAGGAGCTTGTCCTCCTGGGTGCTCCGGACGATCGCGGGGATCTCCGACAGCCCGGCGAGCTTGGAGGCGCGCCAGCGACGCTCGCCCATGACCAGCTCGTACTTTCCCTCACCGGTCGCGCGCACCACGATCGGCTGCAGCAGGCCGACCTCGCCGATCGAGGTGGCCAGTTCCCTCAGGGCGTCCTCGTCGAAGACGTCCCGGGGCTGGCGGGGGTTGGGGACGATGTCCTCGACCGGGATCTCCATGAAGTAGGCGCCCATGACCGCCCGGGGACCGGGCTGCTCCGGCACCACCGGCTCGGGGGCGGGCAGCGTCACGGTCATCGACGCCGGCGTCTCCGTGACGACGGCGGGACCGGTCGGGATGAGCGCCCCCAGTCCCCTGCCCAGCCCTCTCGGTTGCTTACTCACGGCCCCTCCCGCGGCTCAAGGTGTCACCCAGACTGACATGTCCGCGGCCACGACCGCGATGCTCCCGGTGCTCATACGGTCACGGCGCGGTAAGCGATCTCTCGTGCGGCGTCCATGTAGGCCATCGCACCGCTGGAACCCGGATCGTACGTCATCACGGACTGCCCGTAGCTCGGGGCCTCGGAGACCCGTACGCTCCGGGGGATCAACGTGCTCAGCACGGTGGCTCCGAAGTGGGAGCGGACCTCCTCGGCAACCTGGGAGGCCAGGCGGGTACGCCCGTCGTACATGGTCATCAGGATGGTGGAGAGGTCGAGCGTCGGGTTCAGGTGGGCCCGTACCAGATCGACGTTCCGCAGGAGCTGGCCGAGCCCTTCCAGGGCGTAGTACTCGCACTGGATGGGGATCAGCAGCTCGTTCGCGGCCATCAGCGCGTTGACGGTCAGCAGGCCGAGCGACGGCGGGCAGTCGATGAGGATGTAGTCGAACGTGACGGCGTCGTACGCGGCCAGCGCGCGCTGCAGGCGGGCCTCGCGGGCCACCATGGAGACCAGCTCGATCTCGGCACCGGCCAGATCGATCGTGGCGGGAGCGCAGTAGAGGCCCGGCATGTCCGGGACCTCCTTCACCACCTCCGCGAGCGGCAGGTTCTCCACGAGGACCTTGTACATGTCCGGGACGTCGCCCCGGTGCTCGACGGCCAGGGCCGTGGAGGCGTTGCCCTGCGGGTCGAGGTCGACCACGAGGACCCGCTGGCCGTGCATGGACAGGGCGGCGGCGAGGTTGACCGAGGTGGTGGTCTTGCCGACCCCGCCCTTCTGGTTGGCCACGGTGAAGATCCGCGTCTTGGCGGGCCGTGGCCAGTCCCCGTCCCGGACGCCCGCGGAGGCTCCGGGTGCGGCGGCGGTCTTCTGGGCCGATGTTTCACGTGAAACCACTGAACTGAGTGCCTCTCGTACCAGCGGCGAGTCGCCGGGGTTAAGGGGGGTCTGGGTCACGGTCGTCGTCCTTTCAACCGGCCTGACTGGGGCACCGGGAGTCGGTGCCGGCCAGCCGAGACCGGAAAGGCGTCCATGTGGCGGAGCCGGGGAGTGCTCCGGCCAGCCGAGACCGCCGGTCGCGCTGGCGATCGCACGTGTACGGTCGTTCACTGGCCTCGTACTCGCTTTGCTCGGTTCATCCACTGGCCTCGCGCTTGCCCCGCGAGGCGCGATCCTTCCGGCCAGAGGCCTTCCGCGCTCCCTGGGGAGCCCGACCGGCGACCACCCGGATGAGAGTTGCGGGCGGCTCGACCTTACCGTGCCCGACCGATGCGAGCTCGGCGGTTTGCACCCCACTCGCCCGCAATTGCTCCTCGGCGTCCGCGAGTTCCTCGGTGGCACGCTCGCCCTTCATGGCCAGCAACTCGCCTCCCTCGCGCAACAGCGGTAACGACCATTTCAGCAGACGCCCCAGCGGCGCCACCGCGCGGGCCGAGGCGACGTCGAATTCGCGCTTCCCGGCGAACTCCTCGGCGCGGCCGCGCAGCACCTCGACGTTGCCGAGCTTCAGCGACGTCATGCACTCCTCCAGGAAGACCGTCCGGCGAAGGAGCGGCTCCAGCAGGGTGACGGTGATGTCGGGCCGGACGATCGCCAGGACCAGGCCCGGCAGGCCGGCGCCCGAACCGATGTCGACCAGGCTCACCCCCGGTCGTACGACCTCGGCGACCACCGCGCAGTTGAGCAGGTGGCGATCCCACAGGCGCGGCACCTCCCGCGGGCCGAGCAGTCCGCGCACCACGCCGGGACCGGCCAGCAGCTTCGCGAACGCCTCCGCCTTGCCCCAGGCGTCACCGGTGAAGACCTCGCGCGCGACCTCGGGCGGCTCGGGGATGTGGTCACTCACTCGACGTTCACTCTTCCCTTGGAAATGTCGGGGTCAGGCCGGTCTCAAGGCTAACGGCCCGCCTCGGCGTCGTCGTACAAGCCGCGCGTACGAGTGCCCGTCCGCAAGTGTCCGGCCGGGACCCGAGCAGGGGGAGGACGACGGCCCGGGACAACGAAAAACCGCCGTCCCCGGAAGAACCGGGGACGGCGGCTCGTGGCTCACCGGCGCGACCGTCACGCGGACGGACCGCACGCGGACGGACCGCACGCGGACGGACCGCACGCGGACGGCACCGTCAGGCGGGCAGGATCGTCACGCGGGCAGGACGACCACGAAACGGCGGGGCTCCTCGCCCTCGGACTCGCTCCGCAGGCCCGCCGCCGCGACGGCGTCGTGCACGATCTTCCGCTCGAAAGGCGTCATCGGCTGCAGCGACTTGGGCTCGCCGTCCCGCTTGACGTCCGCCGCGATCTTGGTGCCGAGCTCGCTCAGCTCGCTCCGGCGGCGGTCGCGGTAGCCGCCGATGTCGAGCATGAGGCGTGACCGCTCGCCGGTCTGGCGGTGCACGGCCAGCCGGGTCAGCTCCTGGATGGCCTCCAGGATCTCCCCGTTGGGACCGACCAGGTCGCCGCCCTTGATGTCCACGACCGACACCACGGCGCGGTCACCTTCGACATCCATGTCGATATCACCATCTATGTCGGCGATGTCGAGCAGACCCTCGACGTAGTCCGCCGCGATCTCGCCTTCCTGCTCCAGGGCGGCGAGATCGGGAGCCGCCTTCGCGGGCTCCTTCTCGGCCTCGGCCTCGGTCACGTCCGGCCACTCCTTCGTGCTGTCGGGATGGGACGTCAGGACTTCTTGCTGCCGGTCCGCTTGCTGCGGGGCTGGCGGGTGGGCTGCTGGCGGATGACCTTCGTCTCCGGCACGGGCGGCGCCTCGGGCTCGGGGGCCGGCTTCTTGACCTTGCTCAGCAGTCCCGGCTTGGGGTCGGGGATCGTGACGTTGCCCTTGGCGTCGGTCACTGGGGCGGGGTTACGGCTGTAGAACCAGTGCTGCTGGCCGAGGGTCCAGACGTTCGTCGTCACCCAGTACAGGATCAGCCCGAGGGGGAAGTTCAGCGAGAAGATCGCGAACAGCGGCGAGATGTACATCAGGATCTTCTGCTGCTGCGCCATCGGGTTGTCCGGCATCTGCGCGATCGAGCGGGTCACGCTCTGCCGGACGGTGAGGAAGGTGGTCAGCGAGCTGACCGCCACGAAGATCGCGAGCACGACCTTCGTGATGATCGGGTCGGCGCTCAGCTTGACGATGTCGGCCGAGCTCGTGAAGAACGTCGCGGGGACGGGGGCGCCGAAGATGTGCGCGGCCCGCGCGTCGTTCACCAGTTCCTGCGTCATGCCGAACTTGACCTGCCCGGCGGCCATGGCCTGGAGCACGGTGAACATCGAGATGAAGATCGGGAACTGCGCCAGGATCGGCAGGCAGCCCCCCAGCGGGTTGGCGCCCTGCCCCTGGTAGAGCGCCATGACCTCCTGGTTCATCCGCTGCTTGTCGTTCTTGTAGCGCTTGCGGATCTCCTGGACCTTGGGCGCCAGCTCCTGCATCTTCTTCGAGGAGTTCATCTGCTTGAGGAAGAGCGGGAAGATCAACAGCCGCATCAGCACGGTGAGCGTGATGATGGTCAGCGCCCAGTTGAGCCCGTTGTCCTTCGGGATGAAGGTGCTGTAGCCCTGGTGAATCCAGGTGATTACTTGGGCGACGGCCGTGTACAGCCAGTTCAGCCAGGACAGCTCCACCGAGCTAGCTCCCTTGCGTTTCGTCGGACCGGCCCGGGCGTGGGGGCACCGGGTCAAAGCCTCCGGGATGGAATGGGTGGCAACGCCCGATTCTCCGGATCGTCAACCATGTGCCGCGAAGCGCGCCGTGAACGGCCACGGCCTCGAGGCCGTAGGCGCTGCATGAGGGGTGGAAGCGGCAGCGGGGACCCAGCAGAGGGCTCACGAACGACCGGTAGAACCGGATCGGAGCCATCAGGATCCTGGCAGCCGGAGAAATTCCAGCGGTCTGCTGCGCCGTCATCATCGCCCATCCGTGCGAGCCCCGCGAGGCTCTAGCCGCCTGAGTAAACGATCCAGCGCGGCATCGAGTTCGGCGGCTAGGCGCTCGCTCCGCGCGGACGCGGCCGGTGGGTTGGCGCGTACAACCAGCAGGCTACCTCGCGGAAGCCGTCCGAGACGGTCTCGCATGAGGTGTCTCAGCCGACGTTTGACCCTGTTTCTGGTGACCGCATCCCCAACGGCACGGCTCACCACGAATCCGACCAGGGGGGGAGCGTCGTCGCCTGAGCGCATGCCGAAATGCGCGACCAACGTGGGGCGGCCTGCTCGGCTCCCCTTCTTGATCGCGCCGGCGAACTCGTCGCCCCGGCGCATGCGGGACGCGGGCGGCAACACCGAAGACCTTGTGGATCCTGGGCGGTAGCGCCCGTCGCCCGCCGGCGGTGATGCCGGCGGGCGACGGGCGTACTGCCTCGCGCCCGGGCGGCCCGGGCGCGACGGATACGTCAGACGGTGATCTCGGCGCGGCCCTTACGGCGACGGGCGGCGAGGATGGCGCGGCCGGCGCGGGTGCGCATGCGGAGCCGGAAGCCGTGGGTCTTCGCACGACGGCGGTTGTTCGGCTGGAAAGTACGCTTGCTCACGAGTGGGCTCCAGGCTCAAGACGCATCCCCAGCACATGGGGACGCTCGACAGTGGCTGGCCTGCCGGGTGCGGGGCATGCGAAATAGCCGCCGCGTGGCAAGCCGACCGTCGTACGTTACGGGTCGGGCGCGTCCCAGGTCAAACCGGAGAGCTTCCGGGAACACGTAGAGAACAGGTTATCCACGTTTCCACAGGCACGTTATCCACCGGCGCCCCGCCGTCCACAGGATGTGCGCATCGTCCCACCCGTACTGCCCTAGGCTGTGGACAACGTCTTGTACACAGCTGTGGACGCGGCTACTGTCGTCCCTTCCAGACCTTCTCTCCACTGCAAGGATGCGTTGGACCGCAGGTACGAGACTGTGCACAACCTGTGGATTCGATGTGGATTTCCAGCGGCGCCCGCCGGGGCGCACGGGGGTCCGCGGGGACGCCGACGTGTGGACGACGCCGAGATCCGGTCCGCCCGGCGGCCATCGATGTGGATAAACGGATCGCGTGTGCCGGCGGGGCCGCGTCGGGAGGAGAGGAGCCGGACCATGGACGGAACGGACCTCAGCGCGGTCTGGGCGCGGGCGCTGGAGAACTCCCTCAACGAGAACGTCCCCTCCCAGCAGCGGGTCTGGCTCAACATGACCCGCCCCTTCGGCCTCATGAACGACACCGTGGTGCTCGCCGCGCCGACCGATTTCGCCAGGGATGTCCTGGAGAACAAGCTTCGTCCCCTGATCAGCCACGCGCTCTCCCAGGAGTACGGCCGGCCGATGCGGGTGGCGGTCATGGTCGACCCCAGCGCGGCCGGTCCCGAGCCGGGTCTGGCCTCCCGCCAGGACCCTTATCCCCAGGCTCCGCAGCAGGGTTATCCCCAGGCCGGCGGGAACCAGCAGGGTTATGCACAGCCTCCGTCGCCCCAGCACCACGGGGGTTCCGGCCCCCAGCACCCCTATCCGGGGGGTGCCCCCGGTAATCCGTCGTCCACCGACTATCCACAGCACCAGCCGTTCTCCTACCCGTACCAGCAGCAGGGCGAGGACTCCTCCGCGCCCTACCTGCCCGCGGACGCCTCCCAGCCCTCGCAGGGGGAGCAGAGACCGGGCTACGCCCGCGGCGGCTACCCCTCGCAGCCGTCCCAGGCGCGGTCCGAGCCCGACTCCTTCGACCGGGGCTCACCCGCCGCGGCGCCGCCCGGGGCGGGCGGCGCGGGCGGGGTGGGCGGGTCCGGCGGCGCGGGCACCGTGCAGAACAGGTGGGACGGCCGGGGGAGCCGCACGCAGGGGGAACCGGCCCGGCTGAACCCCAAGTACACCTTCGACACCTTCGTGATCGGCTCCAGCAACCGGTTCGCGCACGCCGCGGCGGTCGCGGTGGCCGAGGCGCCGGCCAAGGCGTACAACCCCCTGTTCATCTACGGCGACTCGGGGCTGGGCAAGACCCACCTGCTGCACGCGATCGGCCACTACGCGCAGAGCCTCTACGACGGCGCGCGGGTGCGGTACGTGAGTTCGGAGGAGTTCACCAACGACTTCATCAACTCCATCCGCGACCACAAGGCCGACAACTTCCGGGGTCGCTACCGGGCCGTGGACATCCTGCTGGTGGACGACATCCAGTTCCTGGAGGGCAAGGAGCAGACGCAGGAGGAGTTCTTCCACACCTTCAACACGCTGCACAACTCCAACAAGCAGATCGTCATCTCCAGCGACCGGGCGCCGAAACAGCTGGTCACACTGGAGGACCGGCTGCGCAACCGGTTCGAGTGGGGCCTGATCACCGACGTCCAGCCGCCCGAGCTGGAGACCCGGATCGCGATCCTGCGCAAGAAGGCGATCCAGGAGGGCCTGGCCGCGCCGCCGGAGGTGCTGGAGTACATCGCCAGCCGCATCTCCACCAACATCCGCGAGCTGGAGGGCGCCCTGATCAGGGTGACCGCGTTCGCGAGCCTGAACCGGCAGTCGGTGGACCTGCAGCTGACCGAGGTGGTGCTGAAGGACCTGATCACCGAGGACGCCGGTTCGGAGATCACGGTCGCCACGATCATGGCGTCGACCGCGGCCTACTTCGGGCTGTCCATCGACGACCTGTGCGGCGGGTCGCGCTCGCGGGTGCTGGTGACGGCCCGTCAGATCGCGATGTACCTGTGCCGGGAGCTGACCGACATGTCGCTTCCGAAGATCGGCCAGCAGTTCGGCGGGCGGGACCACACCACGGTCATGCACGCCGACCGGAAGATCCGTTCCCTCATGGCCGAGCGACGCTCGATCTACAACCAGGTCAACGAACTCACCACGAGGATCAAGCAGCAGTCGCGTAATGGGTGAGATCGTCCCGGGCGTGATGCACAGCCTGTGGAAAACCTTGTGGATCAACGATTCACGGGTGTGGGGGAGTCTCCGGGACCGTCAACCATGATCATCTGCGAAGACGCCGGTCCGAACCGCGTTCGGCACCTGTGGACGACTCTGGGGAGAACATGGGGACAACCTGGGGACAACTCGTGGATAACCTGGGGACGCCCTGTGAAGAGAGTTGTCCACAGGGACAAAAGGGTCTCTTACCCGGTGGATAACCTGGGGAAACCTCGTGGACAACTTGGGGACGAAGACCCCCGGATCTGGGGACGGCCTGTGTGTACCGCGCGGTTCTCCCCAGGCCCAAGAGTTGTCCACAGTGACCGCCCACAGCCCCGGTGGATGAAAAAACAGCACTTGACCTGCGGAAACAACGGCTTTCCACAGTATCCACACCCCCTATTACGATGGCCACTTGTATCTCTAACTAGGAAACCCAAGAGCCATAAGAGGGTTCCGGGAGAGCTCAGGTGCGCGACAGTGAACACTCGAACCCCAGGCACCGAGAACCCAGACGAACCCCAGCGCCGGGCGCACGACGCCCGATGCACAGCTCGACACACAGGAGGCGGATCCACGTGATGTTCCGGGTCGATCGCGACGTGCTCGCCGAGGCGGTGGCGTGGACCGCGCGCAGCCTGCCGGCACGCCCCTCCGTGCCGGTGCTCGCCGGCATGCGTCTCGAGGTCACCGAGACCGGCCAGCTCAAGCTCTCCGGTTTCGACTACGAGGTCTCCGCTCAGGTGACGCTCGAGCTGCAGACCGGGGAACCGGGCGTGGTGCTCGTCTCCGGCAGGCTGCTGGCCGAGATCACCAGGGCGCTTCCCGCACAGCCTGTGGACGTCGTGGTGGAGGGCGCCAAGGCGGTGGTCACCTGTGGAAGCGCCAGGTTCACCCTGCTGACCATGCCCGTGGAGGACTACCCCTCGCTGCCGACGATGCCCCCGGCCGCGGGCCGGGTGGGCAGCGACGTCTTCGCCTCGGCCGTCGGCCAGGTGGCGGTGGCCGCGGGCAAGGACGACACCCTGCCGATGCTCACCGGCGTGCGGGTGGAGATCGAGGGCGACACGGTCACGCTCGCCGCGACCGACCGCTACCGCCTGGCGGTGCGGGAGCTGAAGTGGCAGCCGGGCCAGCCCGACTTCTCGGCGATCGCGATGATCCCGGGCAGGACGCTCGCCGACACGGCCAAGGCCCTGGGCGGCACCGGCGCCGAGGTCGAGATCGCGCTGAGCTCGGCCGGCGGCACCGGTGAGGGCATGATCGGCTTCTCCAGCGCGGGACGCCGTACCACCACCCGGCTGCTCGACCCCGAGTTCCCCAAGTACCGCTCGCTGCTGCCCACCGAGTTCTCGGCCCGCGCGCAGATCCCCACGGCCGCCTTCGTCGAGGCGGTCAAGCGGGTGGCCCTGGTCGCCGAGCGCAACACCCCGGTGCGGCTGGCCTTCCGCGGCGACGAGGTCGTCCTGGAGGCCGGCAGCGGCGACGAGGCCCAGGCGGTCGAGGTGCTCCCGGTGGAGTTCGAGGGCGACGACATCAACATCGCCTTCAACCACCAGTTCCTGCTGGAGGGGCTGGGCGCGATCGACTCGGACGTGGCGCGGCTGCAGATGACCACCTCCACCAAGCCCGCCATCCTCACCGGCGGCAAGCCCGCCGACGACGGCGGCGTCCCCGACTACCGCTACCTGATCATGCCGATCCGGCTGTCCAGCTGATGGCGGACGCCCCCGCGCCCGACCCCGATCGTCCCGGCCGCCCCAACGGCGGCGACCGCGAGGGGCCGGAGGCGTCCCCGGGCCGCGGGGAACGTTCCGCCGCGGCGCCGACATGGCTCAAGGCGTGCCTGAACGGCGCCAGGAGGCCCGACGAGCACCCCGCCCTCCCCGTGACCCCCCTGCAGCTCGCTGAGGCGGCCCGTGAGGCGCGTGGGGCGGGTGCGGACGCTGTGCATCCATCCCCGCGACGAGGCGGGCAGCGAGTCGCTCAGCGCCTCGCACATCGGCGCGGCGGTCCGCGCCGTCCGCGCGGCCTGCCCGGGTCTCCCGGTCGGGGTGAGCACCGGCCTGTGGATGACCGGCGGGGACGCCGACGCCCGCCGGGCCGCGATCCGGGGCTGGGAGGCGCTCGACGCCTCCGGCCTGCCCGACTTCGCCTCGGTCAACCTCGCCGAACCCGGCTTCGCCGACCTGTGGAAGGATCTGCGGCGGCTCGGGGTCGAGGTGGAGGCCGGGGTGTGGACGCCGGAGGGCGCCGAGGCGCTCGCCGCCACCGGGCTCGAGTGCGCGCGGGTGCTCGTCGAGATCATCGGCGGACAGGCCGGCACCGCCCTGGCGCGGGCGCACGCCGTCCTGGACCGCCTCGACGGGCTCGGCGTCCCCGGTCCACGGCTCCTGCACGGAGAGGAGGAGCCGACCTGGATTCTCCTGGACGAGGCGGGGCAGCTTGGACTGGCCACGCGCATCGGCCTGGAGGACGTCCTCCACGGTCCGCAGGGGGACCCGGTGGACGGGAACACCGAGCTGGTGAGGCTCGCGCGGGCGCGTCTGGCATAGGTGGATGACCGAAGACCCTGAAGGGGGTGCTCGTATGCAGATCGGCATGGTCGGACTGGGCAAGATGGGCGGCAAGATGGCCGAGCGGTTGCGCCGCGGCGGTCACGACGTCGTCGGGTACGACCGCGATCCCGCGGTCAGTGACGTCTCCAGCCTGGAAGAGCTCGTCGGACGGCTCCAGGCGCCGCGGGCGGTGTGGGTCATGGTGCCCTCCGGCGAGCCGACCAGGGCCACGATCGAGGCGCTCGCCGGCGTGCTGTCGTCCGGCGACCTGATCGTCGACGGCGGCAACTCGCACTACGTGGACGACCAGAAGCACGGCGCCGCGCTGAGCGCCAAGGGCATCGGCTTCGTCGACTGCGGCGTGAGCGGCGGCGTGTGGGGACTGGAGAACGGCTACGCGCTCATGGTCGGCGGCGAGCCGGCCGACGTCGAGCGGGTGATGCCGATCTTCCAGACCCTCAAGCCCGAGGGCGAGGACGGCTTCGTGCACGCCGGCAGCATCGGCGCCGGCCACTTCGCCAAGATGGTCCACAACGGCATCGAGTACGGCATGATGCAGGCCTTCGCCGAGGGCTGGGAGCTGCTGGAGGCCTCCGACATCGTCAAGGACGTGCCCGGCGCGTTCAAGAGCTGGCGCCAGGGCACGGTCATCCGCTCCTGGCTGCTCGACCTGATGGTCCGGGCGCTGGAGGAGGACCCCGACCTGGAGCGCCTGGAGGGCTACGCCCAGGACTCCGGCGAGGGCCGCTGGACGGTCAAGGCGGCCGTCGACCTGGCCGTCCCGCTGCCGGTGATCACCGCCGCCCTGTACGCCAGGTTCGCCTCCCGTCAGGACGACTCGCCGGCCATGAAGGTCGTCGCGGCCCTGCGCAACCAGTTCGGCGGCCACGCCGTCACCTCCCGGGCGGGCTCGGTCGAGAAGGGCGCCGACTCCCCCGGTGCCGACGTCGCCCCGCCCCCCGAGGCCACCGGCTGAGACGTGCCGGTACGGCCCGCGCCACGCCCGCCGAGGGCCGGACGCGGGCCGTACACGGGCCCGGTGAGCGCGTGTGAGGGTGCGGCGCGGCCGCAGGCACGGCGCGGGCGTGACGGCCACGCGGGCCCGTGCCGAGGGCGTGGCGCGACCCGGCCCGCGGCCGTACCGGGGACGGAACGCCCCGCAGGACGGTGGGGGCGACTAATCTTCCTGGGGTGCATGTCGCCCATCTCTCCCTGACCGACTTCCGGTCCTACGAAACCGTCGATCTCGGCATGGAGCCGGGGATCACGGCCTTCGTCGGGCCCAACGGCATGGGCAAGACCAACCTCGTCGAGGCGCTGGGGTACGTGGCGACGCAGGCGAGCCACCGGGTCGCCAACGACGGGCCGCTGGTCCGCCAGGGCGCGGCGCGCGCGATCGTCCGCTCGGTCGTGGTGCGCGACGACCGGCGCGCGCTGATCGAGCTGGAGATCAACCCCGGCAGGGCCAACCGCGCCAGGCTGAACCGCTCCCCCGTCCCCCGCCCCCGCGAGGTCGTCGGCCTGCTGCGCACCGTGCTGTTCGCCCCCGAGGACCTCGCCATGGTCAAGGGCGACCCCTCCGAGCGCCGCCGCTTCCTGGACGACCTCCTGGTGGCCAGGACGCCCAGGTTCGCCGGGGTGCGCGCCGACTACGACCGGGTGCTCAGGCAGCGCGGCGCCCTGCTGCGCACCGCCGCGCAGGCCCGCCGGGGCCGCGGCCGGAGCACGCGCCGGGCCGAGAGCGACGCGGCGTTCGCCGAGGCCGGCGCCGGGGACCCGCTGAGCACCCTGGAGGTCTGGGACTCCCACCTGGCCGAGCACGGCGCCGAGCTGCTCGCCGCCCGGCTGGAGCTGGTCGAGACGCTGCGCCCGCTGGTCGCCGCCTCCTACGCCCGCCTGGCGCCCGACTCCGCCGCCGCGGACCTGGAGTACCGCGGCACCCTGGCCGCGGGCGCCGGCACCGACCGCGCCAAGCTCGCCGAGCTGCTGCGGTCGGCCCTGCTGGAGGTGCGCGCCTCCGAGCTCGAACGCGGGGTGACCCTCGTCGGGCCGCACCGCGACGACCTGTTCCTGGGCCTGGGAGAGCTGCCCGCGCGCGGCTACGCCAGCCACGGCGAGTCGTGGTCGTTCGCGCTGGCGCTCAGGCTGGCCGCCTACGACCTGCTCAGGGCCGACGGCGGCGATCCGGTCCTGATCCTGGACGACGTCTTCGCCGAGCTGGACAACAGGCGCAGGCGCCGCCTGGCCGAGATGGTCGCCCCCGCCGAGCAGGTGCTGATCACCGCCGCGGTGCCCGACGACGTGCCGGTGGAACTGGTCGGGGGACGCTTCGACGTGACGGAGGGGGGCGTGGCCCGTGTCCGGTGACGACCCGTCCGCCCCGGCCGCGGGTCCCGCGACCGGGCCCGCGGCCTCCGGGACGACAGGGGGCGGCGCGGGCACCCCGACACCCGGCGGCACGGAGGGCGCAGGTCCGGGCGGGGAGCGTACCGGAGGCGACGGGGTGGCGCCGGGGTCGGCGAAGAGCGCGGCCGCCCGGGGGGCGGCGATGGCCAGGGAGAAGCTGGCCCAGGCCAAGGCGGACGCGGCCAAGCGGGGGCAGCTGCCCCGCCGCGAGCCCAGGCGCCGGGCCTCGGGGACGCGCAGGGACTCCGGCGACCCGCAGCTGTTCGGGCGGGCCATCGCCGACCTGCTGGCCGACCGGGGCTGGGAGCAGCCCGTCGCGGTCGGCGGGGTCTTCGGGCGCTGGCAGGAGATCGTCGGCGCGGACATGGCCGCCCACACCAGGCCGGAGACCTTCGCCGAGGGCGAGGTGGTCGTGATCGCCGACTCCACGGCCTGGGCCACCCAGGTCCGGATGCTGGCGCCGACACTGGTGAGAAGGCTGAACGAGGAGCTCGGGGACGGCACGGTGCAGCGCGTCAAGGTCCGCGGGCCGCAGAACGGGCCCCGCCGCAACGGGGGCCTGCGCGTCACCGGAAGCCGCGGCCCGGGCGACACCTACGGGTGACCCGCGGGCCTTCCGGCGGTCGATCCGCCGCCCTGGAACGGATCAGCGGGCCCTCTGACGCGACGGACCCCGTCCGCGTAGGGGGATGTTCACGATGATGATCGTCGCGCGACAGGCCATTCCAGAGGCCGTCAATGCCACAGGATGTGCTCTGAGCCGCTAGAATGAAATCGAATTCCGGACACGTCCGTTTGCGTGTCACCCCCGGCGTCCCTGCCGGTTCCCCTGGGTGAGCGCATCGGGGCATTCACGACGGTGACGGGCACGGCGGGGCAACACGGTCTCCCTGCCGCGTGTCCGCGGCAGGAGGATTTCGCACTTGTCCTACGACGCTAGCTCAATCACCGTTCTCGAAGGGCTCGAGGCGGTCCGCAAACGCCCCGGCATGTACATCGGCTCCACCGGAGAACGCGGTCTGCACCACCTCGTCTACGAGGTCGTGGACAACTCCGTGGACGAGGCCCTGGCCGGTCACGCCGACCGGATCGAGGTGACCCTGCTCGCCGACAACGGCGTCCGGGTCGTCGACAACGGCCGTGGCATCCCGGTCGGCAACGTCCCCGGCGAGAACCGTCCCGCGGTCGAGGTCGTGCTGACCGTGCTGCACGCGGGCGGCAAGTTCGACGACAAGTCCTACGCCGTCTCCGGCGGTCTGCACGGCGTGGGCGTCTCCGTGGTCAACGCCCTCTCCAGCAGGCTGGAGGTGGAGGTCCGCACGGAGGGTCACTGCTGGCGGCAGACCTACGTCGACACCCGGCCGACGGCTCCCCTGGTCAAGGGCGAGAAGACCGACGAGACCGGCACCTCGATCACCTTCTGGGCCGACGAGACCATCTTCGAGACCACCACGTGGCACTTCGAGACGCTCTCGCGCCGCTTCCAGGAGATGGCCTTCCTCAACAAGGGCCTGACGATCTCCATCAAGGACGAGCGGCCCGACTTCGTCAACGGCGAGCCCAAGGAGGTCGTCTACCACTACGAGGGCGGCCTGTCCGACTTCGTCCAGCACCTGAACTCCAAGAAGGAACCCGCGCACGTCTCGGTGATCGACTTCGAGGAGCAGGGCGAGGGCATCGCGGTGGAGATCGCGATGCAGTGGAACAACTCCTACAGCGAGTCGGTCTACACCTTCGCCAACACGATCAACACCGCCGAGGGCGGCACCCACGAGGAGGGCTTCCGCGCGGCCCTGACGTCCATCGTCAACCGCTACGCGCGCGAGCAGAAGTTCCTCAAGGAGGGCAAGGACGACAACCTCGCCGGTGAGGACATCCGCGAGGGCCTGACCGCGATCATCTCGGTGAAGCTGGCCGACCCCCAGTTCGAGGGCCAGACCAAGACCAAGCTGGGCAACACCGAGGCCAAGTCGTTCGTCCAGAAGGCGTGCAACGACCACCTGCGCGACTGGTTCGAGCGCAACCCCGGCGAGGCCAAGGACATCATCACCAAGTCCCTGCAGGCCTCCCGCGCCCGTCTGGCGGCCCGCCAGGCCCGCGACCTGACCCGGCGCAAGTCGCTGCTGGAGTCGGGCTCCGGCCTGCCCGGCAAGCTGGCCGACTGCCAGTGGAGCGACCCGGAGAAGTGCGAGCTGTACATCGTCGAGGGCGATTCGGCGGGCGGCTCGGCCAAGGGCGGCCGCGACTCCAAGTTCCAGGCGATCCTCCCGATCCGCGGCAAGATCCTCAACGTCGAGAAGGCCCGGATCGACAGGGTCCTGCAGAACAACGAGGTCCAGGCGCTGATCACCGCCATGGGCACGGGCGTGCACGACGAGTTCGACATCGCCAAGCTCCGCTACCACAAGCTGATCCTGATGGCGGACGCCGACGTCGACGGCCAGCACATCACGACGCTGCTGCTGACCCTGCTGTTCCGGTTCATGCGCCCGCTGATCGAGGCCGGGCACGTGTACCTCTCCCAGCCCCCGCTCTACAAGATCAAGTGGGACCGCAGGGGCGACGACGCCTCCTACGCCTACTCCGACCGGGAGCGCGACGCGATCATCCAGGCCGGTATCGAGTCGGGCAAGCCCGACCCCCGGCCCCGTGACAACGTGCAGCGCTTCAAGGGTCTGGGCGAGATGAACGCCTCCCAGCTCTGGGAGACGACCATGAACCCCGACACCCGACTGCTCCTCCAGGTCACCCTCGACGACGCGGCCCAGGCCGACGAGCTGTTCAGCGTGCTCATGGGTGAGGACGTCGAAGCCCGCCGTTCCTTCATCATTAGGAATGCCCGGGACGTCCGTTTCCTCGACGTGTAGCGGTAGCCGTACCAGAAAAGGATCTTGACCTGTGACGGAAGTCAACACTCCGCCCGGCCCTCCGGTGGACCGCATCGAGCCGGTCGACATCCAGTCCGAGATGCAGCGCAGCTACATGGACTACGCGATGTCGGTCATCGTCTCGCGTGCGCTGCCGGACGTCCGCGACGGCCTCAAGCCGGTGCACCGCCGCGTGCTGTACGCCATGTACGACGGCGGTTACCGGCCCGACCGCGGCTACTTCAAGTGCTCCCGCGTCGTCGGTGACGTCATGGGCTCCTACCACCCGCACGGCGACTCGCCGATCTACGCGACCGTGGTGCGGATGGCCCAGCCCTGGTCGCTGCGTTACCCGCTGGTCGACGGCCAGGGCAACTTCGGCTCGCCGGGCAACGACCCGCCGGCGGCGATGCGCTACACCGAGTGCAAGCTCGCGCCCATCGCCATGGAGATGCTGCGCGACATCGACAAGGACACCGTCGATCTCGTCCCCAACTACGACGGGCGCTCCCAGGAGCCGACCGTCCTGCCCTCGCGCTTCCCCAACCTCCTGGTCAACGGGGCGACGGGCATCGCGGTCGGCATGGCCACCAACATCCCGTCGCACAACCTGCGGGAGGTGGCCTCCGGCATCACCTGGTGCCTGCAGAACCCCGACGTGACCGACGAGGAACTGCTCGAGGCGCTGATCGCCCGGGTCAAGGGCCCCGACTTCCCGACCGGCGCGCTGATCGTCGGCCGCCGCGGCATCGACGACGCCTACCGCACCGGCCGCGGTTCGATCACCATGCGGGCGATCGTCGAGGTCGAGGAGGACGCCAAGGGCCGCCAGTGCCTGGTCGTCACCGAGCTGCCCTACCAGGTCAACCCGGACAACCTCGCGCTGACCATCGCCGAGGCCGTCAAGGAGGGCCGGATCACCGGCATCGCCGACGTCCGCGACGAGAGCTCCTCGCGCGTCGGCCAGCGCCTGGTGATCGTGCTCAAGCGCGACGCGGTCGCCAAGGTGGTGCTGAACAACCTCTACAAGCACACCCAGCTGCAGACCACCTTCGGCGCCAACATGCTGGCCCTGGTCGACGGCGTGCCGCGCACGCTCAGGCTCGACCAGTTCGTCAAGCACTACGTGGCGCACCAGATCGAGGTCGTGGTCCGCCGGACCCGCTACCTGCTGCGCAAGGCCGAGGAGCGGGCGCACATCCTGCGCGCGCTGCTCAAGGCCCTGGAGCGGATGGACGAGGTCATCGCGCTGATCCGGCGCTCGCCCTCGGCCTCGGCGGCCCAGGGCGGCCTGATGACGCTGCTGGAGATCGACGAGATCCAGGCGCAGGCCATCCTGGACATGCAGCTGCGCAAGCTGGCCGCCCTGGAGCGCCAGCAGATCACCGACGAGTACGACGTGCTGATGGCGCACATCACCGACTACCAGGCCATCCTCGCCTCGCCCGAGCGGCAGCGCACGATCATCCAGGACGAGCTCGCCGAGCTGGTCGGACGCTACGGCGACGAGCGCCGGACGGAGATCATCGCCTACGAGGGCGACATGTCCATCGAGGACCTCCTCGCCGAGGAGGACATGGTCGTCACGATCACCCGGGGCGGCTACGCCAAGCGCACCAACACCGACCTGTACCGGGCGCAGAAGCGCGGCGGCAAGGGCGTGCGGGGCGCGCAGCTGCGCCAGGACGACATCGTCGACCACTTCTTCGTCACCACCACGCACCACTGGCTGCTGTTCTTCACGAACAAGGGCCGCGTCTACCGGGTCAAGGCCTACGAGCTGCCCGACTCCGGACGCGACGCGCGCGGCCAGCACCTGGCGAACCTGCTGGCCATGCAGCCGGACGAGATCGTCATGGAGGTCCTGGACCTGCGCGACTACGAGGTCGCCCCGTACCTCGTGCTCGCCACCCGCAGCGGCCTGGTGAAGAAGACGCGCCTTTCCGAGTACGACTCGCCGCGCACCGGTGGCCTCATCGCGATCAATTTGCGCGAGGATGACGAGGTGATCGCAGCCAGGTTGGTGTCGGAGGAGGACGACCTCCTCCTCGTCTCGCGCGGTGCCCAGTCGATCCGCTTCACGGCCTCGGACGAGGCCCTGCGGCCGATGGGCCGGGCGACCAGCGGTGTGATCGGCATGCGCTTCCTCGACGGTGACGAGCTCCTGTCGATGAACCGCATCGCCGACGGCGACGACGTGCTCGTCGCGACCGAGGGCGGGTACGCCAAGCGCACCCCCGCGGACCAGTACCCCGTCCAGGGACGGGGCGGGAAGGGCGTCCTGACGGCCAAGATCGTCAGCGCCCGTGGCAAGCTTGTGGGTGCGGTCATGGTGAGGCCCGAGGACGAGGTCTTCGCGATCACGTCCGCCGGGGGCGTCATCCGGACCAGTGCCGGAGAGATCAAGCAGTCCGGCCGCCAGACGATGGGGGTTCGGCTGATGAATCTCGCGGAGGGGGACAGCGTCGTGGCGCTGGCCCGTAACGCCGAGGCCATGGAGAACGGCGAGGACGGCATCGGGATCGTCGAGGCGCCACAGGACGGCGCGACCGCCGGGCTCGCAGAGCTCGCGGAGCCCGGGGAAGGGGACAACCCGTGAGCGCTCAGGGAAAGCCGGGCTCACGTCCCGCCGCATCACGACGCGACCAGGCGATGGAGAAGATGGACAAGACCGCCGAAGCCGGTGACGTCGAGACGGCCTCCCCGCAGGTCAACGGCGGTTCGCCCGCACCGGGAACCGAGGAGCCGGCAGCCGACGCCAAGGGCAGGAAGAAGGTGTCGGCGGCCGACGACGGCAAGCAGGCCGAGACCACGGTGCGGATCCGTCCCGGATCCTCGCCCTCGTCCCCGCCTTCGTCCCCGCCTTCGTCCGCGTCCGGGCAGGCCCGGCCGTCCGGGCAGCCGCCCAGGCCGTCCGGACCGGGTGGCCCGCCGCCGCGGTCGTCGGCGCAGCCGTCCGCACCCTCCCAGCCCTCTGTCGCACCGCCGTCCTCCCCGTCCTCCTCGCCGCAGCAGGCAGGGCAGCAGAACCGGGCGGCCTGGTCACCGGGGAGCATGTCGTCCTCCTCGCCCTCACCGGACGGGTCCGGCCGCAAGGCCGGTGACGCTCCCGCCCCGAGGGCGCCCCGCAAGGCACACCTGGTGCTGCGCAGGATCGAGCCGTGGTCGGCCATGAAGTTCAGCTTCGTGGTGTCGCTGGTCTGCTTCGTGGTGCTGTTCATCGCCGTCGCGGTGCTCTACATGGTGCTGTCCGGCCTGGGGGTGTTCGAGAACATCATCCAGCTGGTCAACCAGCTCACCGTCGCCGACGGCAAGTCCACCAGCGGCATCGACGTGGCCTCCTGGTTCGAGCCGGTCCGCATCCTGGGCTACACCGCCCTGATCGGCGCGGTCAACGTGGTGCTCATCACCGCCCTCTCCACCCTCGGAGCGGTGATCTACAACGTCGCCTCCGACCTGGTCGGCGGCGTCGAGGTCACCTTCAGCGAGGCCGAGTAGCCGTTCCCGTCCTCTCCCCGGCCCTGCCGGCCGGGGAGAGCACGGTGACCCCGCCCCGGGCGCCCCGGGAGCGCGACACCGGCACGGTGGGCCCAGGGCGGAAGCCCGGGGCGGTACGGCGAAAAGCATGGCGCAAGCAGGTGCCGAAACAGGGTAAGCTTTTCCCTGTTCGAGCGGACGGGTTCGCCTCCACCAGATGGACGCGGGGCCGTTCACGTGTGTGATGCGGGGCTATAGCTCAGACGGTTAGAGCGCTTCCCTGATAAGGAAGAGGTCCCAGGTTCAAGTCCTGGTAGCCCCACCCAGCTCAGAGGCCATTTCCCGATTCGGGAAGTGGCCTTTTCGGTCTTTCGGGTGACCGGGGTCGTGTCTCGTCCGGCGGTCATGGTCCACAGCCGGAGCGCTGAGCGTCCCTGCCCGGAGAACGAGCGGGGGAGATGATGAAGCACCGCGCGCTGTTGTGCTGGACGGGGGCCGTCCTGCTGTCCACCCTTCCGCACTGGGCCTCGTCACCGGTGGGTGCGGAGATCTCCATCTGCGCCTATTCGAACACCGAAGACGGGCATACCGGTCGTGATGTGCTCGGCCTGGGCTTCGGCGCGATGGCCGCTCTTCTCCCCCTCGCTCTGGTGGCGCTGGCCGTGGCCGCGTGGCGGTCACCGCCCGCGCGGCGTCGGCTCCTGGCCTGGGCGGGCGCGGGCGGAGCCGTCGCGACGGCCGCCTACCACGCGCTGTCGACCGTTGCGTTCTTCTCTCCCTACTGCCCCGAGGATTCGCAGGGTCCCGGGTTCGTGCTCCCGCTCTACGGCGCCGTCGCCGCGCTCGTCCTGATCGCCGGCGTGCCACGAGCCGGCGACGAGCCCGGCGCGGAGACCGGGACACGGTCGTGAACGGCGGGCGAGCCCGCAGGAAGATCTGATCCGTCGCCTCGGCTTCTTCCCGTGGTAGCGGGCGGAGTCGCTCCGTCATCGGCCGGAGATCTGCTCGGCCGGGCACCGTACGGGCGAGGACACCAGCGGCTCCCGTCCGTCGCCCGGGACCGTGCACCGATCGTGCACCGGTGACTCGGCACGGTGGCCGGGCCGGCCGACGCCGGGTGCGCGGCCGGGCGAGGGACCCCTTCCGCAGGAGAAGGACCGTGCCGGTTCCCCGGGAACGCTCTCCCGACCGGAGCGGGAGCGTACTTGATCACGGTTTGGTGTCGTGCGATCAACTGATCTTGACGCGACAGTACCCGTAAGACGTTATTGGAACATATGTTCCCATATGTGCAGGAGGTCTTCGTGCGCCATCGACTGGTTCGCCGATTAGCCGCTCACTGCGGTGCCGTCGGTTTGATCGCCGGCCTGCTCACCGTCGCGGCCCCCGCCGCCTCGGCGGCCGACACCACGACCGACCTGGGGGTGAACTTCGGCTCCTACTCCGCCGATCTGGCTGTCGGCGGCGGCCGGGTGTTCGTCGCCGCCGAGGACCGGATCATCGTGGCCGACACCGGCGGGAACCTCACCGGCGGTGTCGTCACCGGCCTGTCCGACGTCCAGGAACTGGCCATGAACGCGGACCACACCCGCCTGTACGCGGCGCTCACCGGTTCGAACGAGGTGGCCGAGATCGACACCGCGAGCCTCGCCGTCACCCGGCGGATCGACCTGTCGGCCCACCCGTGCCCGTTCACCCTGGCATTGCTGGGCGAGCGGCTGTGGGTGGGGCACGGGTGCGACGACGGCCACGGCGGCGTCGTCGGCCTGGATCTGAGCGCGGCCGCACCGGCGCCGGTGGCGGTCGGGGGCGAGGCACCTGCGCGCTCCCGTGCTCGCGGCCGCCGGCGACACGCTCGTGGTCGGCCGGACCAGCATGCATCACGCCGACATGCTGGTCTACGACATCGGCGGCGACACCCCGGAGCCGCGCGGCACGATCGACGGCAGGAAGTGGCGCATGGACTACCTGCGCGACCTCGCCCTGACCTCCGACGGCACCACCCTGTTCGCCGCGGCCGACACCCCCGGACACTTCACCAGGTACGACACCACGACCCTGGCGGCGACCGGCACCTACGGCGACGGCGACGGCTGGGACGGGTATCCGTCGGCCGTGGCGCTCGGCGCGGACGGCGCCTACGTCGCCGCGGGACGCCAGTGGGGCAGCGCCGACCTCACGCTCTACGACGCCGCGACCGGCGCGGAGATGTTCGCCGCCGACCAGCCGGACGCCGAACTGCTCCCGGACGACGGCGTCGCGTTCTCCGGCACGGACGTCTTCGCGCTGTTGCTGAGCCCCGCGAACCGGCTGCTGCTGTGGCGGGTGACGGGCGTCGCGCTTCCGGCGTCCAGTCTGACGGTGAAGGCCCCGGCGCGCACGTACGCCGGCTCGCCGGTCACCGTCGAGGGGCGGCTCACCCGCACCGACGGCAAGGCGCTCGGGCTCAAGCCGCTCACGGTGACCCGGCGCCCGGTCGACGGGACGAAAAAGCCGATCACCGGTGTGACGACGCAGAAGAACGGCACGTTCACCTTCAAGGACACGCCGCCGGACATCGGTGAGGTGACCTACTCGGTGTTCTGGGACGGCGACGACCAGTACCGCCGGAGCAACGCCTCCGTCACCGTGACGGTCAGGCACGTCTCCACCCTCACCATGGACGGGCCGAAGTCAGGCGTCGTCGGCACGGCCATGGAGCTGACCGGCGTGCTCACGGCGGGTGGCAGGCCGCCCTCGCCGGGGGCCTCGCTCACCGTGCAGCGCAGCGTGTACGTCGACGGCGTCAGCGACGGAGGCGTCAAGCTGCCGCCGGTGAGCGTGAACGCCGACGGCACGTACACGCTCACCGACACGCCCGCCGTCGCCGGCAGGTACAGCTACTTCGCGTCGTGGCCGGGGGAGGTCACGGCCGGACCGGCCAAGGCCACCCATCAGATCGTGGTCGAGTGACCAGACGGCCGTGCTCGTCCTTCGGGCCGGGCACGGCCGTCAGCCCTTCGTCGCATCATCGGCGTCGTCGGCAGTGGCCGGGGCCGGGACACGGCAGGGCTCGCGGCGGACGCGGTGCCCGCCGGGCGGCGTCCGCACGGCCGGTGATGTCCGCCGGGCGAACGGGGTGGGTCAGGGAACCGCGGCGACGGCGGTGATCTCGACGAGCTGGCCCGTGTATCCCAGGCAGGAGACGCCCAGCAGGGTCGAGGTGTGCGGTCCCGCGGCGAGCTCGGAACGGCGCACGACCTCCCACACCCGGCCGAGATCTCCGGGGGTGTCCGCGACGACGTACACGGTGCTGGAGATCACCTGGCTCAGATCGCTGCCGACCGCTGCCAGCGCGGTCTCCAGGTTGGCGAGGACCTGCCGGGTCTGGACCACGGGATCACCGGCCCCGACGAGATCGCCGTCCACGTCCAGGGGGACGGCCCCGGCCATGAAGGCCAGGCGTCGGTTCGCCTCGATCACGGCCGCGTGCGCGTAGTCCGGTGGCGGGAACAGGCCCGCGACGATCGTTCGGTGAACCATGACGTTCCTCCTCGGTGAGCCGACGCGACGATGATCCCGGTGTTCCGCCCGGTGTGTCATGTGGGTTTTCCCGGCGACGTCGTCCGGCGTGGACGCCGTGCGGTGACCCGTGTCGCAGCAGGGCGGACGCCGCCCGGCGCGGCACTAACGCGGCTCGTCCCGGGGCCCGTGGCCGGCCGGCTCGGCAGGGCGCGGGCTTCGCCGTACCCTGCGCCAGGTCAGGGCGGCCAGGGAGAGGACGGCGAGCGCGAGCGCCGTCCCGCCGGCGCCGATGCTCTCGATCCGGTCCGCCAGGATTCCCTGTACGGCGGTCGCGGTGCCGACGATCGGGTCGTCGGTGGAGGCACCGGAGAACACGCGCAGCTCGTACCAGCCGTAGTAGGCGACGTACAGGCCGGCGAGGACGAGCAGGGCGCCACCGGCCCGGGAGACGTACGGCAGGAACCGGCGCAGCCGGGTCACCGCGGCGGCCCTGGCCAGGGCCACGGCCAGGGAGAGGAAGGTGACTACCAGGCCCATGCCCAGCGCGTACGCGGCGAAGACGGCCAGGGCACCGAGGACGCCGTCGCTGGTCAGCGAGGCCGAGGTGATCGCGAGGAAGGGGCCGACCGTGCAGGACAGGGAGGCCACCGCGTAGGACAGGCCGTAGCCGTACAGCGAGACGACGGAGGTGGTGGGGCGGCCACCGGCGAGGGCGTACGTGCGTACCGGCAGTTCGCGACCGGCCAGCAGCCATCCGCCCAGCACCACGAGGGCCGCCCCGATGACGATCGTCACCCATGGCAGGTACCGGCCGATCGAGACCGCCAGCGGGGTGATGACCAGGCCGAACAGGCCGAAGACCGTGACGAATCCGGCGGTCATCGCGGCCGACAGGGTCAGGGCCCGCAGGACCGGCCCGCGCGAGGCGGACCCGTCGTCGAGCAGCATGGTGAGGTAGGCCGGGAGCATCGCGAAGCCGCAGGGGTTGAAGGCGGCCACCAGGCCCGCGGTGACGGCCAGGGCGAGCGGCAGGTCGGCGCTCATCTGTGAGGTCCGAGGTGTCCGGCCGGCATGCCGGGGCTATCCGGCCCGTAGTTTCCGCACATGTCCGTCCAGTGCGGCCGAGGTCAGAGGGCCCGCGGCCTTGGTGGTGGAACCGTCGGGTCTCATGAAGACGAAGGTGGACTGCGCGCTGACGCCCAGCCCGGTCCACACCGACCCCTTGGCGTCGGAGAGGTGCACGAGGGAACCGGTACCGGTGCGCCGGACGAACTCCTTCATCGCGGCCTCGGTGTCCAGGCCGGCGACCCCGACGAAGGCGACATCGCCGTGCTCGGCCGCGGCGGCCTTGACCGCGGGTGCCTCGGAGAGGCACTTGGGACACCACGGCGCCCAGAACCAGAACACCACCGGCCTGCCCGCCAGGCTCGCGCCGTCGAAGGGGGCACCGTCCAGGGTCTTCGCGGTGAACCTCAACGACGCCGGGACGGAGGTCGCTGCCGCCTCCGAAGGCCCGGCTTCCGGGGATCGGACTTGCGGGGACCCGGTTTTCGAAGGCGACGCCGAGGTGGGGTCCGCGGGTGCGGGCGTCATGGTGGCCTGGAGCGTCGCCCGGCCGTCCACAGGACCGGACGCGCCGGCCCCACCGGTCCCGCCGCACGCGGTGACCAGCAGGGACGCCGACAACGTGACGGCCACCACCGGGAGTCTGATCATGTGGCCAGCGTACGGCCGCGCTCCGCGGCCCGATCTTACGAGGTGATTACAGCCGCCCCGTCCGAGAACGGCGTCCACCGAGGTGGCCTACCCGGGGCCGCTCACCCCGGGGTGCCCTCGGCGACCCACCGGGCGAAGACGTCGACACGGTCGGTCGGCCAGGGGGCGTCGCACGGCATGTCGCCCCGGCGAAGGCGTACCAGGATGGCCTCGGCGTGCCGGGCGACGTCGGTGTGGGACCACAGGTCGAAGGCGGAGCTCATCGACCTGCGGTCGGTCTCGCGGAACAGCGGCCTGATGTGCGCGGCGAAACCGAGGGGTTCGCCGGGGCCGGGCAGGCCGGCCGCCGGTTCCTCGGCCACCGGGGCCAGGGCGGAGACGCGGGAGCCTGGGGTGGCCGAGCACACCCACCACCAGCGGGGTACCGGCATGTGCGGTGGCGGGGCGGCGCCCGGCTGGGAGTTCTCGACCGCGATCCGGGAACCCCACTCCACGTAGGAGACGAAGGCCGCCCGGAACTCCGGGTCGGACGGCAGGCCGGCGTCGTCGGCGGCCCGTACGATGAGCCGGGCCCAGCGCGCGCGCCACTCCTCGGTCAGCGCCTTGCCCGCGTGCTCGGCGATCATGTGCTCGTAGCCGCCGTAGCGTTCCGTGTAGAGCCTCGGGCCGCCGAAGGTCTCGCACAGCCAGGCCGCCACGCGCTCGGGATGGTCGGGTGACATCCGGGAGAACAGCGGCGCGAGCAGCGGATCCTGCGGGACGTACGTGCCGTAGAAGATCTGCGTCATCCGGGTCAGCGCCGGCAGTCCGCCGGCCCACTCGTACAGCGTGGGGTTCTCGGAGAGCGGTGGGTCGGTGAAGCCGACATCGTGGTGCATGCCGCTGCAGAACGGCTTGTTCCGGGACCGGCCGCACCGGCAGAGGCTGTAGTGCTCGGTCGAGGCGCCGGCGTCGCGCGGCTCGGGCCGGCCGTCGTCACCGGTCAGCGGGATGCCGCCGGTGATCCGGTAGGGGCCGTCCCTGGAGATCTCGACGACCGTCTCGCGGCGCTGGGGGGCGGGTTCCTGCCCGTCGATCGCGTAGCCGAGCGCGCCGGAGGGGCAGGTGCGCACCGCTCGCACGATCTCGTCCATCCGGCCGCCGCTGGGCGCCACGAACGGTTCCCTCCCCTGCCGGAACACCGTCGGCAGCCGGTCGGTGCAGAACCCCGAGTGGGCGCACAGGCCACGGTCGTCCAGGACGGTGATCTGGACGCCCTCGTGGCCCTCCCGGTGGCCGGGCACCCGCCGGGGGTCCTTGTCACCGCTGAACCCGGTGCGCGCGTGGCTGCCGTCGCACAGCGGTTTCATCGCCGAGGCCCCGCACCGGCACAGCGCCATCTGGGGGAGGACCGTGATCGGCTCGCCCAGCCAGTCGGTGATCCGCGAGGGGTTGGTGACCAGGTACGGCCCGTCGGCCGCGACCTGGATCTGCGGTGTCAGGGCGGCCTGGATCTCCCGTAGCTCGGCGACCCGTGCCGCCCTGGTCCCGGCGTCGTCGGTGAACAGCCAGGCCAGATGCTGCAGCGCGGCCGTCGCCTCCTGGACGCCGGTCGGCAGGCCGGGCAGGGTGCGCAGCCGGGTGGCGTCCACGGCCAGCCGCCACAGGCGCTCTCCCGGCGTCCCGGGCTCCGGTTCCGCCGCCCGCCCGTCGTCCTCGCCGGCCGGTGTCCCGGGCTCATGCCCGTCGTCCTCGACGGTCAGGTGGGCGAGTGCCTCGGACAGCGGCCGGACGACCGAGTCGTCCAGCGGTTCGGCGCCCTCCTCGACGGTCATGAGACGGGTCAGGTCCCGGTCGAGCAGGCGGGCGCGCCCCAGTAGCGCCCGTAGTTCCGTGATCGCCGCCTGCCGCGCCGACCGCGCCGTGCTCGCCGCGTCCACCGGCGAGCCGGTCATCGGGCCGTCCCGCTCTGGCGGACGACGTAGTGCTTCATCTCCTGGATCTGCGGGATGAACGGCCGTACGGCGGCGAGGAACACGCGGAAACCGGGACTGCCGCGGAAACCCTGTTCGTGCCCCTCCACCGAGTCCCACTCGATCCGCACCACGTAGTTCTCGGGTTCCTCGACGCCACGGGCGATCTCGTAGGCCAGGCAGTGCGGGTCGGCGTCCAGGACGGGGGAGGCGGCCCGGTAGGCCCGCTCGAACTCGTCTGCCTGGGAAGACGGAACGGTATAACGGATGTACTCGATGACCACGGCCACCATCCTCGGCTCGAATGCGATTAATCAATACAATACAGTATTGGATTGGAGCGTCCGGTGTGAGTCAGAAGCAGGGCCGGGCTCGTGACAGCGCGATCGACGATCGGGTCCTCGCCGTCGCGGCCAGGCATCTCTCCCGGTACGGGTACGCGGCCATGTCCCTGTCGGCGGTCGCGGAGGAGGCCGGCACCACCCGCCAGGCCCTGTACCGGCGCTGGCCGGGCAAGGCCGACCTGGCCGCCGCGGTGATCGCGACGCTGGAGGACGAGGAGGGCCCGGACTCACCGGCCACCGACCCGTTCGCCGCGCTGGTGGCCGAGCTGACCGACTTCCAGCGCGGGGTGTCCATGCCCGGAAGGCTGTCGCTGGTGGGCACCATGCTCCAGGACACCACCGACCCCGATGTCCGCGCCCGCTACCGCGCCCGTGTGGTCGCCCCCCGGCGCGCCAGACTCCTGGCCGTCCTGGAGACCGCGCGGCGGCTCGGGCGCATCGACGCCGAGGCCGACCTGGAGGTCGCCCTCACCATGTGCACCGGCTCCTGGTACGGCCGCGAGCTCGCCGGAGCCCCCCTGCCCCCGCGCTGGCCGGAGCGGACGGCCGCGCTGGTGTGGCGGGCGCTCGGCGGCCGGGTTCCGGCCGGACGGCACGATGCCGCCGAGGACGACTGAGCCGTCCCCGGCGGCACCTTCCCTGCACGTCCCTGAGCGTCCCCGCGTGCCTTGGTGCGGTAGGAAGCCCGGGGCGGGAGCCTGAGGGCGAGGGGCTCCGGACGGGGGTCTTCGGAGGTCTCCGGACGAGAGCCTCAGGACGAGAGCCTCAGGGCGTGCCGAAGTCGACGTCCGCGGTCGTGACCGTCCCGGCCGTCCGCCCGGGCGCCGTCTCGTAGGTCCAGTACAGGTTCGTGTGCGCGATGACCTTCTCCGGGGGCGGCGCCCCCCACTCCGTCTGGTCCTCGGCCGTGTGGGCGTCACTGACCAGGATCGTGTCGTACCCCCGGACGAGCGCGCCGTGCAGTGTCGCGCGGACGCACTGGTCGGTCTGCGCGCCGGTGACGACGAGCCGCCCGACGCCGAGGTCCGACAGCACCGTCTCCAGGGTCGTCTCCTCGAAGGAGTCGCCGTAGTGCTTCTCGACGACCGGCTCGGTCTCGTCCGGAGCCAGCTCGGGGACGATCTCCCACCCCTCGCTCCCCCTTTCGAGGTCCTCGTCGGAGTGCTGGACCCAGACGACCGGGACCCGTTCGCGCCGTGCCTTCCCGATGAGGCCGCCGATGTTCGTGACGACCGCGTCGCGTTCGTGGCCCTTCTCGACGACGGCGTTCTGCACGTCGACGACGAGCAGGGCGGTGTTCGGCCGGTTCTTCAGCGTGGTCATACTCTCCCTTTTGTACCGACGGGGACTTGTGTCCAGGATCACAGTAGGCATCGCCACCGGCAGAGCGACACCGGTTATCGCCCCGGCTCCGATGTCGTACCGGGGCCCGTGTACGCCTCCAGCCGGTCGGCCAGCTCGCGGGGACGGGCGAGGGCGACGGCGTGGCCCCCGTCCATCTCGTCGGGGACGATGCCCAGGCGCTCGCGCACGACGCGGCGGGTGAACTCCGCCGGGAGGAAACGGTCGTCGCGGCAGAGCAGGAACCGCGTCGGCACGGCAGGCCAGGAGGTGAGCGGCCAGGGCTCGGTGAACGGGGTCGCGGACTGGTCGCGGCCCCTGCGCCGGGCCTCCGCCGCCAGACCGGGCGGGACGTCGTGCAGGAACAGGGCGATGTCGTCGTCCGGGGCCCGGCCGTCGAGCTCGTCCCGCTCGCGCCGCGCCCGCTCCCAGCCGGTCGCGGCCCACCAGTCCCCGGCCGTCTCGCCCGGTGAGGGGATCATCGCCGTCAGCAGCACCAGCAGCTCGACCGGTACCCGCTCGCACACCAGCGGCGCGGTGAACCCGCCCAGGGACTGCGCGACCACGACGAGGCCGGTACGGTCGCCCACGGCCCCGACCACGGCGTCCGCGTACTCGGACAGCCCGGCCGAGTCGTCGTCGCACGGCAGGTCGGGCGCGACCACGTCGTGGCCGCGCGCCCGCAGCTCGGCCTCCAGCAGGTGCCAGTACCACGAACCAGACGCGGCGCCGTGGATCAGTACGTAGGTGGTCATGCCGGGTTCCTCCTCGTCGGCCGCGCTCGTCGCGACCCTCACCGTCGAGACGGCGGGACACCGGAAAAGGGGTCACCCGTACGGCGGGCCGGTGCGTCGCCCGGCCGGACACGGGATCACCGGTGACTCCCCCACGGACGGCGGCCGGACACGAGACCGCCGACCACGGACGGCCGGACGCGGGACGGTCGACCACGGACGGCCGGGGCCCGTCGACCACGGGCGGCCGGACGCGGGAATCGCCGACGGTCAGGGCGACGTCGCCGGCAGCCCGAACGCGGCGAACAGGTGCGGCTCGAAGACGGTGATCTCCACGATCCTCCCGTCCTCGATCCGCAGCACGTCGATCACCTGGGCCCGGTACTCGCGGGCCCCCGGCGGTCTGACGTACCCCGCCACGGCAGGCTGCCGGTTCGCCCGGGTGGGCACGCTCCGCCACCGTCCCCCGTACAGCGGAGAGCCGGGTCCGAAGGCGTCCGCGGCGAAGGCCGTGACCGCCTCGCGCCCGGCGAACCAGAACGGGAGGGGGGGCATCGTCATCCGCACGTCCTCGTGGAGCAGCCGGGCGAGCGCTGAGGCGTCGGCCCGCTCGTGGGCCTCCATGAAGCGCCGCAGGAGCTCCCGTTCCCCGGCGCTCGGGGCCGTGGACGGCGCCCAGTCCAGGCGGCGTTCCGGCAGGTGCGTCCGCAGCGTCGACCGTGCCCGCCGCAGAGCGCTCTTGACCGAGTCGACACTCGTTCCGAGCAGCGCGGCGGTCTCCTTGGCAGGCCAGCCGAGCACGTCCCGCAGGATCAGTGCCGCCCGCTGGCCGGGGGGCAGGTGCTGGAGGGCGGCGAGGAAGGCCAGCTCGATGGTCTCCCTGCCCACCACGGCCGCGTCCGGTTCGGCACCGGGCGCGAGGGGTTCCAGCAACCGGTCCGGGTACGGCTGGAGCCAGGGGATCTCGGCCGGCACGGCCGGTGCGTCCGTTTCCCGGGGTGCCTCGCGCGGCCGTGGCCGGCGCGGATACCGGTCGAGGAAGTCCAGGCACGCGTTCGTGGCGATCCGGTAGAGCCAGGCACGGACGGTGGAGCGGCCCTCGAAGGTCCCGCGTCCGCGCCAGGCCCGCAGGAACGTCTCCTGCACCAGGTCCTCGGACTCCTCCAGCGAGCCGAGCATCCGGTAGCAGTGCACCCGCAGCTCCCGCCGGTGGCGCCCGACCAGCTCGGCGAAGGCCGTCTCGTCGCCCGCCCGGACGGCGTCGGCGAGCGCTCCGTCCTCGTTCATGATCCCCCCGGTGTCCACGCCACTCGTCCCCGTTGGGACGGGCGAACGGCCGCGAAGGGGTCGGTCCGTACCCGGGTGAGGTCCGTGACGTCGAACCGTTCGGGGCGAGGATACGTGATGAGGGCATGAGACACAGGTTCGTCGCCGTCCCGGCCGCCGTCGTCGCCTTCGCGGCCGTCATGGCCGGTCCCGGTACGGCGTGCGCCTGCAGCTGCGTGGCGTCGGGCCCCCGGGAGCGGGTCGAGCGCGCGGCGGTCGCCTTCACCGGGACGGTGGTCGCCCTCCGCCGGGTGCCCGCGGCCACCCCCGGGCCTCCCCCGTCGATCGTGTACGTCTTCCGGGCCGATCAGGTCTACAGGGGAAGGACCGGGACCCGCATCGAGGTGGCGAGCAGCACGAGCGGGGCCGCGTGCGGATACTCCTTCGACGTCGGCTCCCGGTACCTGGTGCTCGCCTCGGACGGGGGGAGGAGCCTGGCCGGGAGCGATCCGGGCGTCGCGCTGAGCACCGGGATCTGCCACGGGAACCTGCCCGTCCGGGCCGGTGACCGGCCGTTGCGCGAGCGGGACGGGATCCACCGGGGGGAGCCGCTCCGCCGGGAGCTGCTCGCCGCACTCGGCACGCCCGAGCCGCCGTCCTCGTCCTCGTCGGATGGGGGGATGCGGCGCCGCGGGCGGTGAGACGTCCCGGCCGGCCTCATCGGGGGTGCCGGTCGGGACCACACCCCCTCGTGAACCGCCGGGCGGCCACCTCTCCGGGTGAACCACCGGGGACCGGCCCGCGGTGACGGGACGTCCGGCGCGTCCGGCGCGTCCGGAAGGGCCGGCGAGAGGCGCGGGGAGGGGTGTGGAAGGAGCGGGGCGCCACCGTGACCCCGGTCGGACAGGTGTCACGGTGGCGCCCTCGGCCCGCCCCGGTTCCGCCGGACCGGATCGGACCGGGCCGGCTCAGGTCAGCTTGTCCTTGAGCTTGCCCAGCGGGCCGGCCTCGGTGCCGAGGGCGGGGCCGCTCGGCGCGCCCATGCTGCCGTCGTAGGTCGCGTAGAGCAGCGGGTCGGGCGGCGGCGGGCTGGCGGGACCGCCGAGCGGCTGAGGGTCGAGAAGGTAGGAGAACTCGTGCCGTCCGTCCGGCATGAGGCCGGACGCCCAGCCTCCCTGCGTGCCCTCGGTCCCCTCCGACAGGTCCCAGATCGCCGAGGCGTGCTCGGCGTACTCCTCGTCGAACAGCGCGTTCGGGGCGACGACGTCCTCCAGGCCGTCCGCCTGGAGCTCCTCGATGGCCTTCAGCCACATGTTCTGGTGCAGGGTGTCGCGGGCCAGGTTGAACCTGAGCATGTCGCGCACGCCCGGGTCGTCGGTCATGTTGTAGAGCCGCGCGGTCTGCAGGCGGCCCTGCGCCTCGGCCGCGACGTTGGCGTGGAAGTCGGCCAGCAGGTTGCCGCTCGCCACGATGAAGCGGGCGTTCCACGGGTAGCCGTTGCTGTCGGCCAGCAGGGGTCCGCCACCGGCCACGATGGCCTGCTGCGGATCCATCCCGCCCAGCACGGCCCCGACCACCGGATCGGCGGCGGCCATCTTCGTGGTGGCGGTGGCGGGCGCGCCCTCCAGAAGACGAGCGATCATGGTGGCGATCATCTCGACGTGACCGATCTCCTCGGTCGCGACGTCCATGATCAGATCCTTGTACTTACCGGGCATCCGGCAGTTCCAGCCCTGGAACAGGTACTGCATGGTGACGGTCATCTCGCCGTAGGCGCCACCGAGCAGCTCCTGGAGTTTGTGGGCGTAGACCGGGTCGGGCTTCTCGGGCTTGGCTTCGAACTGCAAGGGCTTGGTGTGCAGAAACATCAACCGCTCCTCGTGTCGGACTCTGGATCAGAGCCCGCGGAGCCATATGCCACCTTCCGGCGCAGAGCTGACCCCGCTGATGGATCTGATGGGGGTCGTCCAGAAATTCCAGCAGCTCCGTCGCCGAGGGAGGCGGAGTAACACGCCCGTACATCTCACCGACTGCTTAAAGTTCCTCCCATACGGAGGATCTCCCTCATATGCGGAGATACGTCTCTGCTTCTCGTACGTGCCGCTGCTCGCCATGAGGAGACCGGTGCCCGAGGCCCCACGGCCCGCCCTCCAGGGCCAGGGCCCGGACGGTCCCGGGACGGCGGGGCCGGGTACGGCGGTCCGGCTCAGACCTCCAGGCAGCTCTCGGCGGGCAGGAGCTCGGCGCTCATGTTGCGCTCCATCATCCGCATCGACGCCTCGGCCAGGTCGGAGTGGATGTGGGCCACGCAGTCGCGGGCCACCCGCAGGGAGAACTCGCGGACGTAGGCGTCCAGCGCGCTGTAGAGCACACACTGCTCGGTCACCTGACCGGCCAGCACGACGGTGTCGATCCCCTCGCTGCGCAGCAGGTAGTCCAGCGGCGTGCCGTAGAACGCGCTGTGGCGCACCTTGGGCATGAACGGGGAGTCGGGCGGCGCGAGCACCGGCTCGACCAGGTCGGGGCGCCTGCCCTCGAGCGCGCGCCGCTGCAACTCCTCGCGACCGGCGGTGAAGTCCCCGTGATTGTCGTTGACGAATATCAGCCGAGCGTGGGAGCTCCGGTGGGCCCGCCGGATCAGGCCCGAGAGGGGCTCGACGATCTGCTCGACGCTCTTCTCCAGAAGATCTGCATCATCGTGGTCGTAAGGGTTCAGCATGTCGACCACTACCACGGCAATGTTTCTCATCCCGCCTCCCTGCCCCAGGATGTCGGTTTCATCGCGGGGAGGGAGGTAAAGGTGAGGAAGGTAAAGAGGGCGGGCTGAGCCCTCACTCCGATGGGCGGGGCGTTCCGGTGGCCTTCTCCGCGCGGGACCGCTGGAGCTCGGCGTTGATGCGCAGCGCCTCGGCGAGCTGGTCCTCCAGGATGATGATGCGGCATGCGGCCTCCAGGGGGGTGCCCTGGTCGACCAGCTCCCGGGCCCGGGAGGCCAGGCGCAGCTGGTAGCGCGAGTAGCGGCGGTGCCCGCCCTCGGAACGCTGCGGTTCGATGAGGCGGGCGGTTCCCAGACTGCGCAGGAAGGCCGGGGTCACTCCCACCAGCTCCGCGGCCCGGCCCATGCTGTAGGCGGGGTAGTCCTCGTCGTCGAGCTTGTCACCGGCTCCGGGGCCGGACGTCTGATCGGCCATGCCGGCCGTGTCCTGCGAACCGGCCCTCGATGGGAGGGCCGGAATTATCGGCGCTTGATCCATACAACCTTCTCGAACGCGAACAGGGGCCCCGGTGCCATAGTGCACCGGGGCCCAAACGAGGTTCAACACCATCTACCGGCCGGTTGGCCGATCTACTTCCACGTGGTCCGCCCGACGGGGCGGAGACGCGGGGAGTCGCGTGTGCGTGACCGTAGATCACCGTCCAATCCGTGGGACTGCGGCACCCGTGCGGTGAGAAACGACCGGCAACGGGCGATCCTGATGGCGTTCAACGCTCCCTTCTCTATCCCTGTATCTCTGACCTCAGGTGATGCCTCGACAGCGCGTCCACGGCCAGGACCCCTTCACTGCGTCGGCCCCGGCACGTCCGACCTTCTGTCGTCCGACTGCTTCGTCCACGGCGGGGGCCCTTTCACTGCTCCGGCCCCGGCACGTCCGACTCTTTTTCGTACCACTGCTTCGTCCACGGCCAGGACCTCTTGACTGCGTCGGCCCCGGCACGTCCGACTTTTGTCATGCACTTGCTTCGTCCACGGCCGGGGCCCTTTCACTGCCTGGCCCCGGCACGTCCGACCTCTGTCCTACAGCTACGTCGTCCACATCATCCACTTCGTCCGGGCAGTTCGTCGTGATGCTCGCGTACTGCTCTGCCCTGTGGATCCGTTCCTTGCGATGTCAGAAACTCTACCCCCGGTCGGGAGCAATGTCTACCGTGGCCACTACAGATTTTCGATTCCCGGGACGGGAGGTCCGTGGGACGACGACACGGGACCGCCGGTGGGCCGGAACGGAGAGGGGGAAGGGGGCGCCCGCTTCCGCCGGGACGCGGTCGCGGCGTCCCGCGCCGCGAGACGGAGGATCGGGGGCCCGGCCCAGGACGGCTCGGCTCTCGCGGGCCTCCTCGTCCCCCGACCTCGGTGCGCGTGGCGGTCCCGCTCAGTCCCGGGTGGGGGACAGCTCCGCCATTCGCGACCACCCCTCGCCGGGCACCTCCACATTGACGATCTCCGGTGTCTCCGCGATCACCCCGGGCATCCAGGACATGACGGTCCTGAAGTGCTCGGAGTTCACGTGCGCCTCGCCCGCGGCGGGCGAGGCGCACGCCTCCAGCAGGACGAACCGGTCGGGTGCGTCGACGCTCCTGGACCAGTCGAAGAAGAGGTTCCCGGGCTCCTGCCGGGTGGCCCGGGTGAAGTCCTCGACGAGCGAGAGCCACTCGTCGGCCCGCTCGGGACGCACGGTGAACCTGACCGCGATGAAGATCATGCTGTGCCCTCTCTCGCTCTGCCGGAGCCTGCGGCCGACACCGCCGCCGCTCGTGTGCCGAAGGTGTACGGAACTCCCCGTGCCCGTGGCGTACGAAACCCCGTACACCCGTGGCGTACGAAACCCCGTACACCCGTGGCGTACGGAACCCCGTGCCGTGTCGTGCGGAGCGGTGACGGCCCGCCTCCGTGGCCGCGCCGGCCCGGGCGGACCCCGGGCCGTGGGATCCCCGGCACGCCACGCCGACCTCCTGCCGCCGTCCCGGCGGCATGTCCGCTCTCCCACGGGGAAGATCGGCACACGACGGGCGGTGACGGTCCGGACGGTACGCCGTGGCCGCCCGGCATCATCCCCGGACCGATGGGTCCACGGAAAGGAGCACCCGGGAACCGTCGCCCGGGAACCGTCGCCCGAACCGCCGTACCGGTGGCACCGCACTTCCGCAAAGGAGCCGACCATGCAGGCCCCGCCGTCCCCGCACGTGAACCGGCCGGTCATGTACCACCGCTGGTCCGAGATGACCTTCATGCACTGGCGGTACCCGCCCGCCGAGATCCAGCGGCTGCTGCCCGACGGGCTCACCGTCGAGACCTTCGACGGTACGGCCTGGGTGGGTCTGACCCCCTTCCTGATGGAGGACGTGCGGCCCCCGGGCCTGCCCGCCCTGCCCTGGATCTCGCGTTTCCCCGAGACCAACGTGCGCACGTACGTACGGGACGAGCAGGGGCGCGACGGCGTCTGGTTCCTGTCGCTGGACGCCGGTCTCCTGCCGGCGGTGCTCGGCGCGCGGGCCGGCTACCGGCTGCCCTACTTCTGGTCCGACATGGCCGTCCGGGCCTCCGGCGCGCGCCGTGGCTACCGCTGCCGGCGGCGCTGGCCCGGACCGGCCGGGGCGCGATGCGACGCGGACGTGGAGGTGGGGCCGCCGCTGGAGGAGTCCGAGCGGGACGAGCTGGCGCACTTCCTCACCGCCCGCTACCGGCTGTTCACCACCGTGGGGGGAAAGACGGCCAACGCCCAGATCGAGCACGCCGACTGGCCGCTCCGCCACGCCCGGCTGCTCCGCCTGGACCAGGACCTGCTCCAGGCGAGGGGGCTCACCGCCCCGGACGGCCCCCCGTTACTGCACGCCTCACGCGGGGTGACGGTACGGATCGGGATGTGGGGCCGGTGACCTCGGCGCATGATGTGGGGCCGATGTTCCCGGTGCGGGAATCAGGGCCGATGACCCCGGCGGGGCGCAGGGCCGATGACCCCGGTCACCCGTGACGCCCCCCGGTCACCCGTGACGCCCGGGACTCAGCGCGAGGACTGAGTCCCCTCCTGGCCGGGGTCCTCGCGCACGGAGCCGGCCGGGCCGCGCGATCCACCGTGGGGCGACGGGACGCGCAGGTCCATCCGCAGCCGGACCCGGGACCCCTCGGTGATCTGCTCGATCGTGAACTCGTCGCACAACTGGGTCATCAGCCACAGGCCGAAGCCCCGCACGGTACCGGTGGGGCGCTGCGCCGGGACGTGCTCGCGTCCCAGCAGCCCCATGGTGTCGGTGACGTCGACGGTCAGGTGGGTCTCGTTCCGCCAGATGTCCAGCGTGCCCTTGCCGCCGCCGTGCTCCAGGACGTTGATGACCGCCTCGTTGGTCGCGAGGAGCAGATCGTCCAGGCGTTCGCCCCGCATGCCGGCTTGGACGGCTTGATCGTGCAGACGCTCCCGCAGCGTGCTGAGATCCTCGTCGATCGGCCAGTGCTGGCCGTGGTCGGCGGTCACGACACCCCCTTGACGTCGCCTTATCTGGCAGTCACCGGGGGGCGAGCCGACTTGCTCCAGAATCAGGGCGTTGCTGACGAGTTACACGATGCTAGACACCTGCCCGCTCGTTGCCAACTTACGACCGCCACGGCCATCGGATGTTCGTTCGGCGGGATCCGTCTCGAATATCCGAAGGCCGGGCCGATCGGCTACGACGGCTGGCTCGGGCGAAGGGAACTGACGGCGTCGGCGACGGTGGGCTGGACGCCGAAGGCCTGCAGGAGACCGGTCAGGTGGAAGAGCCGCTCCAGGCGGGGATGCAGGTTGACGAGGACGATGCTGCCCCCGCGGTCCTGGACGGTCTTGCGGGCGTTCAGGAAGGTCTGGATCCCGGTGGAGTCACAGAAGGCCAGCTCGGTCAGATCGATCACAAGATCACCACCGGCCTGGCCGATGGCCTGATTCAGATCATGCTGAAAGCGTTCGGCATTGCTGTAGTCAAGTTCGCCGGCCACGGCCAGCAGGAGCATCTCCTTCACGGCGGGGTCGGACACGTCGGTCACGCGGACGGCAGCGCTCACGGATATACCTCTGCAGACGGTCGGGTGGAGGGGAAGGCGGCCGAGACGCCGCCGGGCCGGCCCAGAGCGGAACGGGAGCGTGAGGACCCGATCGGAGTCGTCCCGGGCGGAAGCCCGGTGACGGGGGACGGGGTCGATCCGGCTGCTCTCAGCTGTGGTCCTCCGAATTCCTCTAGAGAACACTTACGGTACAACTGAGGAGCAATTTGTAGTTATCCCACCAGAAGATAGGTTCTCCGGACCGGCCGAAAGTACCTCCGTCCAGCCGCACAGCTCCACGATCCGGCGCGTGTGCGGTGAGAGCCCCTCGACGACCAGCCTGCGGCCGCCGGCCATCCCGGACGCCGCCTCCACCAGCACCCTCAGCCCGCCCACGTCGACGAAGCCGACGTCGCGCAGGTCGGCGTGGAGATCACCGGTGCTCCTCTCCAGCGCCATGTTCAGCGCCCGGACCAGGACGTCCCGCGTACACAGGTCGATGTCGCCCTCGCAGCGCACGCCAGGCGGGCGGCCGGTGAAAAGAACGCGTAGTGAGCCGTGGTCGATGTCACCCGTCATCGCGATCACCTTCTAGGTGCGCATGAAGGTCAGCCGACGTCTGCCCCGGACAGCAGCAGGTGTGTCTGCTGATCGCCATGGATACCGGCAGTGCCGGACCTGCTCTCATCATCCTTCAATCGGGCTCCCCGCGATACGGCTCGCCGCTTCCCAGTTTCCGGTACGTACGAATCGGCGGACCGTTCCTCCGGGGCGGCGGGATCCGGGAGCGGTCCGGTGAAGCGCAGGGGATCGAGGGGGCGACGGGAATGAACGCCGCGCGAGATCGGCTGAGGATGACGACATGGCCGGGCACCCTCGGCGGGCATCCGCCCCCGTCCGGCCCCGGACCCGCGCAGGACCCCGTACGGCCTCTGGTGAAGGAGAAACCCATGCAGGTGGACGTCAGGCTCTCTCCCGGTGGTGACTCCTTCGTGGCGGAGGTGGACGGCAGGCCCGCGGGACGGCTCGATCTCGTCCGGCGCGACGGGGTCATCGTCTACCCCCACACCAAGGTCCAGCCGGAGTACGAGGGCAGGGGGGTGGGGTCCGCGCTCGTCCGCACGGCGCTGGACGCGGCCCGCGCGGAGGAGGCCAGGATCGTCCCGCTCTGCTGGTTCGTGAAGGAGTGGATCGACCGCCACCCCGACTACGCCGACCTCGTCCAGGCCACCTGAGCCCCGCGAGAGCGGTTTCCCCGCCCCGGGCCTGTCCGGTGCTCCCGCCGCCGGTTCTCCCGTCCTCGGCGTTCCCGGGCCGTACTGCCGGGCCGTGGTTCCACCGGGTCCTGGATCTCTGCCATCGGGATTGATAACGAGCGGGTCTGCCCTGTTCGGTCACGTTCGTCCCTGGCCGGATCATGCCGGAGCGGCCGGAGCCGCCGGTCACGAGGGCGTCCGCCCGGGCATGGCCCGCCGCGGTCCGGTGGCCGTGACCCGGGGGCGGCGAGGTCAGGTCCGCGCGGGGGTTATCGTGAGAACGAGGACGGTTTCGCGGCAAGGGTCACGGCGGATCGTGATCATCGGAACGCTGAGCGTACGGCATGATGGTGGCAATCACCCGGTTGGCGTAGATCGGCCCTGGCGGCTCGGTCAGGCGAACCGGATCATGGCCCGGTCCCTTGCTAGGCTGCAGGGAACCGTTCGAACCGGGCGTTGTCTCACCCCGGCAGGTGAGACTTCTCAAGAAGATGGGGTCACACCGTGAAGAAGTTGCTCGTTCTGGCGATCGTCGCCCTCGGGGGGCTGCTGGTCTGGCGCAAGGTGCAGGCCGACCGCGCCGAGCTCGACCTGTGGACCGAGGCCACCGGCAGCGAGAACTGACAAACGCGGCTACCGATTCGGGTGCTTTCATGATCCTTGCTCACGATGGAGTGACACCCATCAGGCTTGTCTGCCTGGATCTGGCAGGCACCACGGTCGGTGACGTCGCCATGGTCGAGCGGGCGTTCGCCGAGGCGATCGCCACGCAGGGCATCGTGCCCGGGACCGGTGCGTACGCCCGTGCCATGGTGCACGTGCACCGGTCCCGGGGATGCTCCACGATCGACGTCTTCCGGGGCATCTTCCCGGACAACGAGGCCCAGGCCCAGGCGGCCAACCTGACGTTCGAGCGTTCCTACGAGGGAGCCCTGGACCGCGCGGGTCTCGTCCCCCTGCCCGGGGTCGTCGAGGCCCTCGACAAGCTCCGTGGCGCCGACGTCAAGGTCTGCCTCGTCACCGGCTTCAGCCGCGCCATGCTCGGCCGGGTGCTGGCCGCCCTGAACTGGGCCGACAAGATCGACCTCGCCCTGTGCCCCGAGGACGCCGGCCGTGGCCGCCCCATGCCCGACCTGGTCCTCACCGCGGTGATGCGCCTGGGCATCGAGGACGTCCGCCAGGTCGCGGTCGTCGGTGACTCCGAGAGCGACATGCTCTCCGGCCGCCGCGCCGGCGCGTCCCTGGTGGCCGGGATCCTGACCGGTGTCCACAGCAGGGAACGTCTCCTCAAGGGCGGCGCCACCCACATCCTCGACTCCGTCGCGGATCTTCCCGAGCTCCTCCTGGTGGACACCCTGGTCGAGCCCCCGGTCGCCGCCGCCGCCCACTGAGGCCCCGCCGGGCCCGTCCGCTCCAACCGCGTCCCGCGCCCGTCCCCGGCGCCGCCCGCCGCTTCCAATCAAGTGGCGTAGGAGTCGGTCCTGTTGCTACCGTGTACGACTGAAGCAGGCCGTGTGCGGGGAACATCTCCCCAGGCCACCGGCTTGAATCTCGGGGCCTTAGCTCAGTTGGCAGAGCGCCTGCTTTGCAAGCAGGATGTCAGGAGTTCGAATCTCCTAGGCTCCACCACCCTCACGGACACGAAGAAGCCCAGGTCAGGCATGGTCGCCGCAACCTGGGCTTTGATCTTCATTCGGCCTTCTTCCGCTCCCGTGCCCGTTGCGTGCCCGATCCCTTCGCAAGTGCCCCACGGGCGAGGCCATCGAGCTTCCGTGCCACCTCTCGCTGCCGCTCGTCGGTCGAGTGCTGGTAGACCATCGCGGCCCGCGTGCTGGAGTGGCCCATGCGCTCCATCAGCTCCCGGATCGACGCCCCGGCGTTCGCGGCGAGGGTGTTTCCGGTGTGCCGCAGGTCGTGAAAATGGATCTTCGGAAGACCCGCCTTCACGAGAGCCTGAGCCCAGACACGGCGGTTGAAGTTGGTGTTCCGGAGTGGCCCGTCATCCGGTCCCGCGAAGATCAACCCGTTGTCGCCGTCCTGGGTGAAGTCCTTCACGTGCGCCCGCAGATCCTCGATGATCAGATCGGGGATCACCACGGTCCGCTTGCCCGCCGCCGACTTGGGTTCGGTGAAGACGAGCCCCTTGCCGGTGAGCTGCATCAACTGACGTTCCACGCGCACGGTGCCGGCGTCCAGGTCGAGGTCTCGGCGCTGAAGGCCGGCAAGCTCACCCCACCGCAGACTGCCGAAAGTCCCCAGCAGCACCAGCGCTCGATAACGCGGCTCGATGGTGTCGGCGAGCGTGTAGACCTGGGTCACCGTGAGCACCGGCCGTTCCGGTGACTTCTCCTGACCGGCGCCCTTGATCCGGCAGGGGTTCCGCTTGATGAGCTGGTCGTCCACGGCCGTGGTGAGAATCGCCTTGAGGAGCCGGTACGCCTTCGCCACGGTGACCTCACTGACCCCCGCGTCCAGGAGCTTCTTCCGCCACCGTCGGACGTGCGGGTCCTTGATCTCGCTCAGTGCCTTCTCGCCGAAGGTGGGGGCGAGGTGGGCGCGGAGGAGATAGCCGTACAGCTCGACCGTACGCAGGCGGAGGTTCGGTCGCTCGTCGATCCAGGCCCGCCCGTACTCCCCCAACGTGATCTTTCCTGCGTCAGGATCGATCCACTCGTCATCGAGGATCTCCGCTTCTTTCCTGGTCAGCCAGACCTCAGCGTCGGTCTTGGTGGCGAAGGTCTCCGGTGCCGGGCGGTCCACCCCATCCGGGCCGGTGTAACGGGCCTGGAACCGGCCGGAGGGCAGTTGCCGAATGCGTCCGAAGCGCCTCTTGGCGGGCTTTCTCTTGCGCGGGCGCCGAGGTTCCTCGTCAGGAGTAACCGGTGTGGTCTTGGCCATTACGCGGCCCTCCTGCGTCGTGTGGTGGTGATCGGTTCGACCAGCCCGGCGGCGATGAACGCCTCAAGCGCCGCTTCGGGGATGCGAACGTTGCGTCCGACGTGGATGAAGGCGATCCGTCGTTCCTCGATCAGGCGCCGGGGGAAGCGGACCGAGGTGTTCAGCCGTTCGGCCGTCTCTTCGACGGTGAGCAGCCGGCCCCGCGCCAACTCCGGGAGGAGCGAGGCGGGCTCTTGCCTTGTCTTCTTGGTCATGCCGCCACCTCCAGGGGCGAAGTTGCCGAAAGATCTGGAACAGGGATGCCGTCTGCTCTGGCCTGGAGTTCGGCCAGGCGTGCTTTGGTGCGGTGGCGATCAGCGACCCCGCGTAGCAGTCGTTTGGCCAGCGGGGTGCGGTTGGGGTCGCTGGTCGAGACCGGCCGCCAGACGTAGCGGTGGGGGTCGGTCACGGTGTCGTCGGGCAGGCCGAGCATGTCGAGGACCCAGGCCCGGCGGTCGGCCTTGTGCTCGCGCAGGGTCTTGTTCGACCACTTGCGCGAGACCAGGACGCGACGGCCCGCGTAGCCGAGGTGTTCGGCCTTGTGCGCCTTGCCGCGGCATCGGCCCGGCAGCATGCCGGCCTTGGCTCCCTTGGGCTGGATTCCGTAGCGCAGCCAGTTCGCACACGCCGGGGAGCAGGGTTCGTAGCGCAGTGCTTCGACCATGCGGGTGGCGTGGTCGCGGCGGGCGAGATCGGTCGCGGTGGGATCGTCGGGGTCGAGGGGTTCGCCGAGGCTCTTGGTCAGGTACTTGGTGAGGTAGCCGATGCGCTTGTGCGCGTCCGGCGATCCGGCCACGATGCCCTGAACATCGACCTGCGGGCCGAAGCGGACCACGTGCAGCGGTTCGGCCATGTCATCGGTGTCGAGCTGGTCAAGTGCTTGATCCCAGGTGGGCAGGAGTTCCCCGGTGGCGGGGTCGAGGTAGTCGCCGCTTTGGCCGTCCGGGTAGGTGGCGCCTTCGCCCAGGTCGGCCCGGGGCGTCCATATGGGCAGGTGGTCGCCATCGAAGCGGACTTCGTCAACCGGTGGCCACCACACCTGGTGATAGGTAGCGGCGGCGATCGCCTTGATCTCCGCGCGGGGCATGGTGCCGCGGATCGCCATGTGCAGGTGGGGAGCGAGCCGTTTTTGTGGTTCGACGGTGGCGAAGTACTGCACGTCGTAGCCGGCCACCCGGCGAAGGTTCTGCACGAAGCGGTCGACGAGCTTGGAGAAGTGCAGGGCGTCGCGGGCCGCGCGGGCATAGTCGTAGGTGCTCGGGTCGACCGGCACGCCCAGGCCGGAGCGGATCTTGCCGTAGGAGGGCAGGGTGAGGGTGACGAACAGCGAGGGCCGATACACCCTGCCATCGGGGGCGAGGAAGGTCCGGCCGAGGGTGGTGTCCTGCTTGGCCCGCTTGGGCAGGTCCGGCGCGTCCTGGCGGCGTCTGGTCGAGCGGGATCGCTTGGGGGTTGATCGGCCGCCCAGGACGTTGCCGCGCATCCCGGCGGCATTGATCTCCGCGTCGATGCCCGCGATGGCCTCGTCCCAGTCGGTGACCTCTTCGCCGTTCCTCTCGGCCTCGTCGCGCTTGGCCTGTACGTCGGCCCGGAACTCAATCAGCCACCGCTGGTCGTCGGTGGAGGGGTGGGGTTCGGCGACGGGTTCGGCCTCCAGGTGCCAGCCTTCACGGCACTGTGCCCGGCGCAGCTGCTGATTGCGTTTGGCGCACGGTGGGCACTTGGCCTCTTGGGTGGTGCCGCAGGGGATGTCGAACGGTTCGCTCTGGCCGGTATGGGTGTCCAGGCGTCGCATCTCGATGGGGCGGATGCACACGCCGTTGAGCTTGGCGACCTCGATGGCCACGTCCAGGGCGACGGGCAGGGTGTCGCGCACGAGGCGGGGAAGGGTGCGGTCAGCGCTGTTGGGCGGAATGTCGGTCGAAGAGATATCAGGGGTGGACAGGGGAGCGAGGGTGTCGGTCACATGGCCTCCTTCGGGTCGACGAGGTCGGCGCAGATCCGGTAGGCGTCGCGGTAGGGGTGTTTGCGCAGCCGCGCGGAGCCGAGGTCGACGATCACCGTCACTTCGGCGAGGTCGCAGCCATCGAGGGCAGGCAACCGGCGGAAGGGCAGGCTCTCGATCTGGGCGGGGGTGGCGTGCAGGATGATGCGCATCAGGCCGCCCCCTCCATCTCGATCGGCAGCGTGTCACCGGTCATCAGGACCGCCATGTCTCTGATGTCGGCATCGGAGACGTAGGCCGCGCGCACCCGGATCGGATCGGGTGAGGTCTCCAGTCGCACGTAGGCGACGCCCGCGCCCTGTTCGGGGATGGGTGAGATGTGATCGGCCAGCGCTCCCCTGTCGCGTGCGCCGTCGCCGAGGACCATGTCCACCTGTTCGGACTCGTCCAGTCGGAGGGCGATCTTGTCGGGGAACAGGTTGCGGATGTTCATGACCTCTTTGCGAGGGTCCTGGAGGGCGGCCATCACGCCGAAGCCGACCGCCCGGCCTTGGGTGGTCAGCGTGGCTAGCGCGGCGGAGATGCGGAGCTTGAGGCCCTTGTCGGACTGGTAGGCGGTCAGGAACGCCACCTCGTCGACGAGCACCAGGACGAACGGGTCATCGAGAGTGGGGGTGTGGCTGCGCTGGAGTCCGGCGTAGCGGTCGGCTCGCTCCTGCATGATCTTCACGGCCGCTTCCAGCAGATCCGCGCAGGCGGCCGGATCGGCGGCGTAGCGGTCTTCGAAGATCTCGCGTCCGTAGGACAGCTCCATCCGCTTGGGATCGAGCGCCCACACCTCAGCCAGGCCCGCCCGGACCGCCGGGAGTAGGCCACGGATGGCCGACCACAGGAACGAGCCCTTGCCCGCGCCCGTCGCGCCCGCGATCAGGACATGCGTGCCGTGGACCTTGAGCAGGTACGGACGCCCGTCCTCGCACTTGCCGATCTCGACCGGTCCCACTGAAGCGGTCGCCGGGAGGGGAACAGCCGGCAGGGGGACGGCGAGTGGGTCACGGCGGGGAAAGGTCAACTGAAGACGACCGGCCCGCATGACGGCCACCCGGCAGGAGGTGGCGCCGAAGCCGTGCGCGAGGTGGTCGATCCGGTCGGACCAGTCCTTGGCCGACTGTCCGCTGATCATCTTCACGGTGACCACGTCGGCCCAGGAGGTACAGCGGAGGCTGACGAGGTGGGGCAGGTAGTCGCGGCCTTGAAGGTGACGGCCGAGTCCGGAGACGATCATTACCGGTTGCCAGTGACGGCGGTAGATCCATGTCAGGCGCCAGAAGGCCAGCAGTCGCCAGCCGATCCAGCGGTTGAAGGAGGACCTGTCGAAGAACGGCCAGGGCGCCAGCAGCGACAGGGCGACGAGGGTGACGACCAGGGCGAGGCGCCAGCCGTACAGGAGGGTGAGCGTGACCGGGACAGCGGCCAGGGTCAGGGCGATGGGGTGGCGCCAGATGAGCTGGGTGATTGCGGTCAGCAGGCGCCACAGGAAGATGGTGATGGTGAGGATGGCCGGGGTGCGCACCACGGCCGGCCGGAACACTACGGCGGTGTCGGGGGTGGTGGTGACGAGGGTGCGTGCTTCGTCACCGGGCAGTTTTTTGAACATTAGGCTTGGGTCCTCTCTTGATTCGCTGTCTGGGGAGATTGAGGGGCCGCCGGAATGCCAGTTCTGGCGGCCCCGCTTGCGTGTCAGGCCGCAGTGCTCTGCTTGGTCGAGGCCGCAGCGGATCGGGGAGCGCGCATCGCTCGTGCGCGCAGGGACCAGGCCAGGCGGCCGGTCTTTTCGGCGACGTAGGCGGTGGCGGTCATGCCGTCGAACTCCACCGGCACGAACGGCAGGCCCGGGAGCGGGGGCGGGGGGACTGGCTGGACCGGGGAGAGGATCTTGACGGCGACGGTCTTCTGTCCGGCCTTGAGGGTGGGGTCGGCGTCCATGACGGCGACCTGCCAGACGAGTTCGCCGGTGGTCTTGTCCTTGGCGTAGACGGTGCGTCCGCCGGTGGAGGCGGTGAAGTCCTTGACCTGCTCGACCTCGCCGACCACGTAGCAGCCGTGCGGGAAGACCTGGTCGAAGCTAACGGGGATGGGGCCTTGGAGGGCCATGATGTTCTCCTGTTGTCTGGTTGGTATGTCGCTAACTCGTACTATCAAGTTGAAGCTAACCGATGAACGAATACTCGACAAGACGAGTTTTCGTTTCGGCTTGTGACCTAGGTCACATCAGAGGGAATAGGTGTCCTCCAGTTCGTGAAGCGTCCCAGGTAGGGCAACCTCAATGACCATGACCTGACGGTTCCCGGCGAAGACCCGCGCCGTCACCCCCAGCACCGCCGCAGTTTTGCCCAGCCCCAACAGCTTGATCTCGTCGGTCGTAGGGTGCCGGGCTGCCAAGCGCTCAGTGACGTGATCCAGCCGCAGCCCCTTGACCGCTTGAACGTGCTGGCGAATACCCGCCGTCAACGGCAATGCCTTGCCCAGATCGGTCCCCTCAGCCAGCTCGATCGGACACCAGAAGGTCACCAGCTCGCACGGGTCATCTCCGTCGCTCAGCAGGACCCGGCGCATCATGACCGGCGCTCCGGTAGGCAGAGCCAATGTCGCCGCGATGTTCGCAGGAGCCGGGCGCGGTCCCGCCTCCAAGACCGCAGCGCCCTGGCCGGCCTCCGCGCGATCCAAGACGGCGCGGCCGGGCCGGGAGAAGTCCTCCTCGGCCAGCGGGGGCGCCGCCTTCACATACGAACCCTTGCCATGCTCCCGGTCGATGAAGCCTCGTAGCTGCAACACCTGAAGCGCTCGCACCACCGTGGGACGACTGACCGCGAACTCCCGGATCAGCTGCGTCTCAGAAGGCAGCAGAGAGCCCGGCGGATAGGTACCGTCCGCGATCTTGTGCCGGATCGCCGCAACGATCTGGGCGTACTTCGGAGGCGCGTACTCCTCGCCGGAAGCAGACATATCAACAACCCAACTACTCGACTTATCGTCAGCATAGATGTGGATCTTCGGATTGAAAAGTGGGCGCTCCATCCCAGATGAAGAGTGTGGTGGTGCGAGACCTCCGGTGCCCTCCGCAACCAGTCACCGCACCACCACACTCGTCTACCGAGCCCGCCCGGCCAGCAGCGCCGACCAGACGGCCCGAGCTTCAGTGATCCGCCAGGGGCGGGTCTCATGGATTTGATGATCGCCATCACATCGAAGAGTCCGCCTGATGAGCCCCTGCCCGGCACCGACGTGGAGTTCGTAGACGGTGGCCCGGCACCCGCAGGTCCAGGACTCCGGTTGCGTCCGCCCCAAGGCCCCGTTCGGCGCCCGCCACTCCAGACGCAGGTGACCGCGTTGAGCCATGACCACATGCGGACTGATCCCCAGGCACTCATCAGACAGGATCGGCACGACGCACCCCCACCGCCTCAGCGGGCAACGGATGGTCCTTGCGGAGATCGGCGTAGCGGAAGGCGATCCGCCGCGCGGCCCGGTCTGGCTCCTGGGTCGTGTGCCGGGCATACAGCAATCGTCCGTGCTTGGCGTCTCGTTGCCCTGTCCCCCACCAGAAGGTCAGGCCATCGGACCAGACGGTCAGTCCTCTCCAGACCGACACCACGGCCAACCCGTAGCCGCCATTGACGTCGGCATCGATCCCGCAGCGCCCCAACGCTGCCTTCAACGCCTGTGCTGCCTTCACCGAGGAGCAGACCTCATCGCGGACCACGTGCTTCGCGGGCAGGAAGGTACTCACGTGTCGGCCCGTGTCATAGAAGCCGGAGTGATCCCCTGGCCTTGGCAGAGTGAGCAGTCGTCCCGTACACGGATGAAGGCCAGAGTCGCCCCGGGCAGGCCGCCGATCATGCCGCGTCGCACGCTCACGTACTTCCAGCCTTTGCCGTCGCACGAAATACATGCCTGCCCGGTCATGACGATGCCCCTCAAATCGATGCCTCGCGCTCGCTCGATCGCCTCCAGTAGACGTCTGCTCGACTAGAGGAGTAAGCGCGTAAGACATTTACGACTCCTCTAGAGGAGTACGTCAAGTCCTACCGCGCAGGCAGTTCGTACGAGAGCACATAGGCATCGCTGGACATCACCGTGTCGCACACCTCCACTGCGCGACCATCGGTGGCGTACGCCGTACGGACCAGGTGAAACACCGGCACGCCCGGCGCCAGCTTCAGCGCCCGCACCTCGTCACGCAGCGGCATCCGCGAGCGGATCTCCTCCACGAAGTGATCCAGCCGAAATCCCAACTCCTCCAGGCGGGCATAGATCCCACCCGGACCACTGTCTGGCTGCGCGATCTGCGTATCCCGCGCGATCTCCGCCGGAATGTACGACACGGCCGTCTCCACCGGCTGACCGTTGATCAGATACCGGCGTGAGCGCCGGATCACGTGATCTTCTGGAGAGAGCCCGAGCTTCTCGGTCACCTCCGCCGACACCCGCTCCTCGGTGATCTCGATGGAGTCGACGGACGGCTTGCCGCCGGCCCCTTCGGTCTCCGCGATGAACGCCGCCTTGCCCCGCTCCCGATGACGACGGGCGAACCGATCGGAGGCCAGCCGCCGCACCGGAGGATGCGAGCGGACGAAGACACCACGCCCATGCTCGGCCACGGTCAAGCCCTCGCTCTGGAGGACCTGGAGCGCGTTGCGGATGGTCATCCGCGCGACGCCGTAATGTTGCATCAGCTGAGCTTCCGAGGGCACCTTGTCACCTTCGGCAAGGACGCCCTGCTCGATCGCATGCCTGATGTGATCAGCGATCTGCCGAAAGACGGCCCGATCGCTGGTCGGGTCCAGATCCGGCAACGGCAGCTCGGCCACGACCAACTCCTCAACTCGTACATACGTGTACCGCAGCTTGAGAATAGCGATCAGCAGCCCCGGAGGACATCCGATGGATCACCACCACACGCAGCACTCCGTCAGCGTGGCAGGCGTGATCATCGACGACCAAGGCCGCGCCCTTCTCACCCAGCGCCGAGACAACGACCACTGGGAAGCACCCGGCGGAGTCCTGGAGCGCGACGAGGACATCACCACCGGCCTCCTCCGAGAGATCCACGAAGAGACCGGCCTGCACGTCGAGCCCGTCACCCTGACCGGCGTCTACAAGAACATGACCCGCGGCATCGTCGCCCTCGTCTTCCGCTGCAAGGTCATCAGCGGCCAGCTCACCGAGACCGGCGAAGCCCGCGCGTTCCGCTGGGTCACCGCGGACGAGGTCCAGGAACTTGCATCCGAGGCATTCGCCATCCGCGTCCTGGATGCCATGCACCAGCACCAGGCGCCGGCCATCCGCCACCACGACGGCACTCATCTACTTGGGTCGTCACAGCGCAACGAGTTGTCGTGACTCGCTTGATGCTTGACGTAATGGCATCGGATGATGCTTGACACTCCTAGCTGGTCTTTCGCTGTTTAGTATGCGCTTTGGACTTGA
>NZ_JBVJIA010000049.1:0-37387 GCF_055586505.1 Streptosporangium sp. NPDC050148
CCACCCGGTATGAAAAGACCGCCGAGTCCTACCAGGCCGCAGTCACCCTCGCGTCACTGCTGATGTGGCTATGAAACTTTGACGACACGCCCTAGAGGCGGTAGAAGTCGCTGTAGTGGTCGGGGGAGAACCAGGCCACGCCGGTGCTCCGGTTGACGACGATCCGGTACGCGTCACGCGCGGCGCCCCGGGCCCGGGAGTACACGTCGTACTCCTGGTAGGTGGCGCCGGCGGGCAGCCGGCCCTCCCGGTTGTAGAAGCGCCCGCCGGTGTAGTTGTACCTGCCGTCCGGCCAGGAGTACCAGCCGCGGTCGGTGGGGTAGCCCTTCCCGGACCAGATCGACCTGGCCGAGCGCGCGTCCGCGCAGCGGGAGACGGTGCAGGAGCCGTGGACCGCCGCGTCGGCGGGGGTGACGGTGACCACGCCGCTCATGGACGTGACGACGGCGACGACGAGGGCGAGTCGTGCCGCCCAGGAAGGCCGGGGACGTTCGGAAACGCGCACGGGGTCTCCTCGTGAGGGGTGCCGGGATGTCGAACCCTGTCAGGATCACCGTCAAGCCGGATCAGGTAAAGGTAAAGATCACCAAAAACGGGGTGAAATCCTCACGGCGTCCGTCTGACGCCCGGGCCGCGACACCGGTGCGACGCACCCGGGCGGGTCCGCCCGGTCCGGTGACGCGGCCCTCCGCGTTCAGACGAGCCCGCTCGGCTCGGCGGGCGCGGTGTAGCGGGCCTCGATGAGCTCGCGCACCCGCCGCCTGGTCTCGTCGGCCGGGTCGCCGGGATTCTGCTCGACCTCGGCCACCTCGGCCGCCAGCTCCTCGTCCTTGACGCTTCCGGCCAGCCAGCGCGAGTAGTCCCCCCGCTCCAGGTGGTAGTTCCACGTCCCCTCGTCGACGCCCTCGGCCATGCGGCAGAACGAGGTCAGGTTCCCGGCCCGCAGGTTCAGCATGTTCTCGGGGCCGCGGAAGAAGAAGCTGCTCTCCTCGCCGAGCTCACCGGCCGCGTACTTGCGGCGGTGCCTCTGGCGCTCCTCCTCGGGCGGGGCCAGCCGCACCCGGATCGGCTCGTCCTCGACCCGCCAGAACAGCAGGTCCCCGGTCGGCAGGTCGGAGAGGTCACCGCCGGGGACGTCGATGCCGGCGGTGCCGGCGAACGCCTCCAGCACCTCCCCGGGACCGTCGCCCACCACGACGACCGCGTTGAGGGTCTGCACGACCGGCTCGCTGACCGCGTCGGGGTGCACGGTGACCAGCACCAGCCCGCCCATCTCGCGCAGCAGCTCCACCGACTGCAGGCCGAACCCCTCGGGCATCATGTGGTGGGCCTCGTCGACCACCAGCCAGTGCGGGTACCCGTAGCGGGCCGGCAGCGCCGACAGGCGGGGCAGGAAGTCCTGGAAGAACCCGGGCCTGTCGTCGATGGGCACGCCCAGCAGGTTGACCACCACGCTCTGCCCGGCGTCCTGCAGCACCTGGAGGATCTCCTCCTCGGTGGGGGCGCTCTTGACGTCGCCCAGCACGGAGGCGCCCTCGATCCCCTCGGTGTAGTCGCCCTCGGGGTCGATCAGGCAGAACCGGTACCCGGCCTTGGTGATCCGCTCCAGCAGCGCGGCGGTGACGGTGGACTTGCCGCTGTGCGAGGGCCCGGCGATCAGCATGCGCGTCCCGTACGGCCGGAACCGCACCTCCTCCTTGTCGTCGTCCTCGCCCGTGGTGCCCAGCAGCAGGTGGCGGCGCGTCACGTCCACGTCGTCCAGGTCGTTCTCGACGAGCCGGTCGATCAGCTCGACGACCCCCGCGCCGCACTCGTTCTCGGTCACCAGGTCACAGCGTTCCCTGACGGCGGGCAGGGCGTTGGCCACCGCGACCGCGCACTCGCACAGCGACAGGAAGGCGTGGTCGTTCTCGGCGTCGCCCACGCCGACCGTGCTGTGCTCGGACACGCCGAGCTCGGCCAGGGCCGCGGTCAGGCCGCTCGCCTTGTTGACGCCGGAGGGCAGCACCATCACCGCGCCCTTGTTGAAGATCACCTGCATCTCCAGGCCCAGGTCGCGGATGGCCCCGAGCACGGTCTCGCCGTGCGGTTCCCGGGTGGCCACGACCACCGAGCCGACGCTGAGCGGTTCCACCCCCAGCTCGCGCAGCCGCTCGACGAGGGCCTCGGGCGGCGCCTCGGCCAGGGAGGTGGACTCCTGCTCGCCGGGCCGGTAGAGGACGGCCCCGTTCTCCGCGACCACCAGGTCGAACAGGTCGAGCCGGGGGAAGTCCGCGGTGAGGTCGCCGACCTCCCTGCCGGTGACCAGGACCGGCCGGCGTCCCGTGCGGACGAGACGTTCGAGGGCGGCCAAGGTGTCGTCGTCGACCCGGCCGTCGGTGGCCAGGGTCTCGTCGTAGTCACATGCCAGAACGTGATATCGCATCCGGCCCCCCTACCCCGCCCGGGAGGGAACACCGGAACGGAAGATGAACGTCGGCTGTGCGTCAGGTGGCGTAACGGCCGGTCGTGGGGGTGCCCGGCGGGCCACGGTGGAGCCCGGGGCCGCGTGGCGGTCATCGTCACGGCGAGGCCGGCGCGGGCGGCGCGGGCGTCGATGTCGTCCCCGGGACGGCTGCCGTACGCCATGGGAGGGGATCCGGGCGGGCCCGGTACGCCGCGGCGGGCGTCACCCGGGGGATTCCGGTCGCGGGTGCCTCTCGCGCGCGCTCCTGCGGGTGGCGTGCGGCCTGCCGTTCCTGCGCAGCAGGCCCGGATCGTCCAGGCCTCGCCGCCCGGTCACGACTGGTTCGGCTCCCATCAGATGAGGGCGCCCAAGACCTGGTACCGGGGCCGGGCCGTACTGATCGGTGACGCCGCCCATGTCACGTCCCCCAGCGGTACGGGATGACGTGCCCCTGCGGACGGCCTAGCGCGGATCGGATCCGTCCAGGTCGCGTGCCCAGGGCGGGTCGGCCCCCGGAGCCGAGCAGGTGAGCGCGGCCACCCGGGCGGCGAAGGCGGCGGCGTCGGCCGCGCGTTCGAGGTCGAGCCGGTCGAGCCGGCCGCCGAGCAGGCCGCCGGTACGCAGCCGGTGCAGCAGCCCCGCGGTGAAGGAGTCCCCCGCGCCGACGGTGTCGACGACCCGCGTGGGCGGCGCGGGCACACAGGCCCGCTCGCCGTCCACGGAGACGAGCGCGCCCAGCGGGCCGCGCGTCACCACGACCAGGCGCACGCCCGCCTCGTGCCAGGCGTCGCAGACCCGCTCGACCGGCTCGCCCGGCCTGATGTGCTCCAGGTCCTCGTCGCTGAGCCTGATCATGTCGGCCACCGCGCACCAGCGGGGCATCCGCTCCCGGTAGACGGCCGGATCGACGAGCGCGGCCCGTACGTTGGGGTCGATCGAGATCGTGGCGCGGGCGGCGGTCGCGGACAGCGCCTCCTCGACGGCCTCCGCGCCCGGCGCGCGGACCAGGGCCAGCGAGCCGGTGTGCAGGCAGGCGACGTCGCCGACCCGTGCGGCCGTCAGCTCCGCGGTGCTCCATCCCCAGTCGGCGGAGCCGTCGGCGTGGAAGGAGTACCGGGCCCGTCCCCCGGAGTCCAGGGTGGCCACCGCCAGCGTGCTCGGCTCGGCCGCGCCGACGCAGCCGGTCAGGTCGACCCCGGAGGCGGTCAGGTGGGCGCGGAAGAGCGCGCCGAAGGTGTCGCCGGAGAGCCGTCCCAGGAAGCGGGTCGCGGTGCCGAGCCGGGCCAGCGCCACCGCGGTGTTCGCCGGGCCGCCGCCGGGCAGGACCCGCAGCAGGAGCTCACCGCCCGGCCCGTCCGGAGCCGCGCCCGCACCGCCCGCGCCGCCCGCACCGTCCAGGCCGTCCGGGCCGTCCGGGTCCCTGCCCGCCCCGCCCCCCGTACCGTTCCCGGTCCCGCCCGGATCGCCGTCCCGCTCGTCCCGGGGGGTGAGGGGGTTCGTGACGAAGGCGTCGGCGACGCACTCGCCGAGCACGGCGACCTGGCTGGAGGGCATGATCGTCGCCTTTCCGGGGAGGGACGCGCCGGATGCCCGGCCGCGTCGCCGATGGGTCACGTCGTCGTGGGCATTATCGCGGCCACCACGATCTCCGGGCGAGGACCCTCAGTCTCCGGCGCCTCCCGGGGTGACGGCCCTCGGGATGACGGTGTCCGCGACGGTGTCCGTGACGGAGGTCGCGACGGCGTCCCCGTCGGTGCCCGAGGTGGTCAGGACGCTGCCCGAGGTGCCGTCCACGGTGACCGACCGGCCGGTGACGATGTGCTCGGTCGCGCCGCTCACCCCCACGACGGCCGGGATGCCGTACTCGCGGGCCACCACGGCGCCGTGCGAGTTGGCGCCGCCCATCTCCATCACCAGGCCGCCCGCGGTCAGGAACAGCGGGGTCCAACCGGGATCGGTGGAGGGGCAGACCAGGATCTCCCCGGGCTCCAGGCGCGCGCCCACCGGGTCCAGGACGACCCGGGCGACGCCGGTGACGGTGCCCGCCGACGCCGGGGTACCGGTCAGCGCGCCCTCCACCGGCGCCCGTACGGCGACGGCCTCCGGCTCGGTGCCGTCCGAGAGCAGCACCCGGGGAACGTGCCTGCGGCGCAGCTCGCGGGCGGCCTCCGCGCGCCGCCGCGCCACCAGGGCCGCGGGCGTGCCCTCCCCGGACGGCGGCGGGCCGGTCAGGGCCGCCCTGACCTCGCGGACGGTCAGGAAGAAGACGTCGTCGGCGTCGTCGAGCACGCCCCGGGCGGCCAGCTCGGCCCCGACGACCAGCAGCTCGGCCCGCATGGCGGCCAGGGCGGTCACCAGGATGTACTTGGGCATCTCGCGCAGGCCCACCAGCGCGCGGGCCCGGCCCAGGGCGAAGCGGACGAGGCGCCCGCGAAGCCCCCCGGCGCGCCGGCCCAGCGTCCTGATCATGGCGGTGGCCTCGGCGGCCCCCCTGGCGAACACGACGTCGGGGGCCAGGGCCGGGTCCTCCAGCCGCAGGTAGTTGGTGAGGACGCCGATGATGTGCGTCGGGTCCTCCGACCAGCGCGGCAGTCCCAGGTCGATCTCGGCGACGGCCCTGCCGCCGTAGACCGAGAGGAACTCCGCCAGGCCGTCGCCCGCGACGTCGGGCAGCGACCCGGTGGCGAAGCGCCCGGCCAGCTCGGCCGCGGGGGTGCCCAGCAGCAGGGCGGTGCTCTCGGGGTCCCGGCGGATGCGGGTGGCCAGCCGCCACAGCGCCAGGTCCATCTCGGTGGTCACGTTGTGCGGCAGGCCGCGCAGCACGGTCTGCAGCTCGCCGGGGCGCGCCCGGTCGCCCAGCGCCTTGGCGGCCAGGCCGAGCATGACGAACCCGGCCGCCGCCGAAGGCGCGACGGACGGCAGCAGCGGCATGACGCGGTGGCCGAGCACCTGTTCGACGTGGTCGAGGCGCTCCAGCGGGGTGGCGCCCTCCGGCGCCGCCAGGCGGCTCCTGATCAGCCTGGTCACCGTCCGCACGTCCCGGTGCGCGGAGGCCGGAGCGAGCAGGGCCCGTACGGCGCGGCTCGGGATGTGGAAGCGGGACGCGAGCCGGGCCGCGCGCCGCAGCGCGGGCAGGGGCGAGGTATGGGTGACGCCGAACCGGGGATCGTCGAACAGCCCGCGCAGCACCCGGGCGGACCTGGCCTCCATCACGTCGAGGATCCGCGGGAAGAGCGCGCGCCCCACCCGGCCGCGTACCGGGCCGGTGACGTCGAAGAACAGCCGCCCGCCCGCCTCCGCGACGACGGGAGCCCCGGCCGGGCCGTCGGGCACCGGGATCCCCAGCATCCGGTACACCGACGACGACAGCAGCCGGAAGGCCGACATGCCCATGGGGGTGATCGGCCGGTAGAGGCCCTGGGCCAGGCTGAAGCAGAAGTAGACCCGCGTGCCGCCCGGCTCGTCCGGCTCGTCCCGCTCGCCCGGCCCGCCCGCCGTCGTGGTCCACGTGGGCGGCTCCGCGTGCCGCGGGATCGGGTGGAGCGTGGTGATGGGCCGCGCCTGGGTCAGCCACAGGACGCCGTCGGCGTCGATCGCCCACTCGGTGTCCTGCGGTGCCCCGTAGTGCCGTTCGACCCGGTCGCCGAGCGCCGCCAGCGCCCGCAGCTGCGCGTCGGTGACGCAGGCGCCCGCGGTCGAGCCGGTGCCCCCGGTGTCCCCGATGCCTCCGATGCGTTCGGTGCCCCCGGGGCCGGCTGGCACGTGCTCGACCCCGCCGCCGGCAAGCGGCCGTACGACCAGCCGCTTGTCGCCCAGGCGGCGTTCGGTGATCCGTCCGGTGGCGGTGTCGACCACGAAGTGGTCGGGGTTGACCGCGCCGGAGACCACGGCCTCGCCCAGCCCGGGAGCGGCGTCGATCACCGCCTCGCGCCGCCGCCCGGTGACCGGGTTGGCGGTGAACATCACCCCGGCCGTCCGCGACCGGACCATCTCCTGGACGATCACCGCCAGCAGCACCGAGCCGTGGTCGATGTCGTTCGCCGCCCGGTAGGCGACGGCCCGGTCGGTCCACAGCGAGGCCCAGCACCGCCGCACCGCGTCCAGCACCGCGTCGGCGCCGATCACGTTGAGGTAGGTGTCCTGCTGGCCGGCGAAGCTGGCGTGCGGCAGGTCCTCCGCCGTCGCCGAGGAGCGCACCGCGACCGGGCCGTCCGCGCTCGCCCGTACGGCGTCCGCGATGTCGCCGGGGACCGGGGCGGCGAGCACGAGCTCACGCGCCCGGGAGGCCAGCGCGTTCAGGGCGGGGACGTCCCCGGCGGGCGTGGTGGCCAGCGCGCCGAGCACGTCCTCCAGGCCGGCCCGCTCGGTCACCCTGCGGTAGGCCTCGGTGGTGAGGCAGACGCCCACCGGGACGGGCAGACCGGCGGCGGTGAGCACGCCGAGGTTGGCGGCCTTCCCGCCGACCAGGGACAGCGAGCGGGCTCGCGGGTCGTCGAATCGCAGGACCAGTGGGGTGGGCATCGGTGCGTCTCCTTGGGGCCTCGACGAAGAGCGCCATGGCTGGGACGACGATAGGCCGCGATGACGAATAAATCAACAACTGATGAAATAACCTCCGAGAGCCGGAGCCGGAGCCGGGGCCGGGGGCTGGGAGCCGGGAGTTGGGCGCCGGGCGCCGGGCGCCGGGCACAACGGCGGACGGCCACCGCGCCGGCCCGGTTCCTGGAACCCGGGTGGTCGCGCGATGGCCGCCCCCGTCCTGCTCGCGTCACCGGCGGTGCCGGTACGCGTGCCGCGGCCGCGGGACCAGGGGTCCCGTCCGGTGCCGCGGCGTTCCCCTAGTCGCCCCAGGCCAGGAGCCAGACCTGGCCGTTCGCGCCGTAGCGGTTCTGCTGCCACGGGTGGATCCGCGAGCCGCACGTGCCGCCGTAGGGGTTGTAGGAGGTGCAGAAACGCCACCTGTCCGTGACGTCCCAGATGTTCCAGTCGACCCCGTACGCCTCGATCGTCTGGCATCCCTCGTACAGGTAGGTCGGAACGCCCGTGCTCCCGGTGCAGCCCGCCGAGGTGTACGTGACCCGGACGCCGTCACCGCACCAGGTGTGGTGGGCCGCCCCGCGCATCGAGGGGGGGCCGTAGGTGGTCGTCAGGTACCAGCAGCCCGAAGGACCGGCGCTGATCGCGCCGCCGGCGAGCCGCCTGGAGGGGGTCGGGACGCTCCCGGCGAACGCGCCCCGCGAGGCGTCGATGACGCGGGGGGCGGTCCGGCGCTGGCGCGACATGTCGATGTACCTGTCGAGACCCCTCGCCCGGATCTCCCCGGCCGTCAGGGAGCGCACCCTGGGCGTCGGGGGCGGAACCGCGGCCTGCAGGTCGGGGCTCCACGCCGGACGGACGGACGTGGCCCACGGGGGGGCGTTCCACGCCGGGCGGGCCGGGTGGGGGGAACGGGCGGAACGGTCGGCGGGGGCGGCGACCTGGCCGGTGACCCGGTCGGTGGCCAGGCCGGTGTCCTCAGGGGTGTCCTCGGGCGTGTTCTGAGGGGCGTTCTGGGCGGCGGCCTGGGCGGCGCCGTCCCAGGAGGGGCGGGAGATCCCCGCCTGCGGGGAGTACGCGCCGTCCGGGTCGATGGGCGGAACCGGGGAGAAGGCGCCGAGGGTCAGGACGGCCGCGACCGCGACGGCGCAGCTGGAGGTGACCCGGGTGAAACGGTTCTTCAATGACATGCGGCATGCTCCTTATCAAAGCAGCGCGCCACGGGAGGACTTCGTCGCCATTTCCACCCGCGGTGCGATCTTGACGGCACGAAAAATATATAAGCCATCCATTCGGCGGGTGAGCGATCGTGTTTTTAAAAGGGTAAACGAAAATTTCCCATCCCCCGTCACCGGGGCCGCGTTGTACCTGTTCGAACCTTGGTGAGCTCGGCGTCCCAGCAATTCATCAACCCCTTTCCCGATGTACGGGAAATCGCCCGCGCGGGCCGGAATGTTTTCCTTCCGGCCCGCGACAATTTGTTTCCGAAGGCATTTCCGGTGTAGCGGGATGGCGCCCTGTCCGCCCGGCTCGTCCTTTTGGTCCGCGGTCGGCCGGGCGGTCCTTCCCGTTTCCTTCCGGTGTGGGGCCCGGGACCTCCGCGGGGCATGGCGTTCGCCGCCGCCGTCCGCGGGGACGCCCGGGAGTCCGGGGGCACCCGGGAGTTCACGACGACGCCCGGGAGCCCGCGGGGGCATGGGGGTTCGCCGTCCCGCCCCACTGTCGGTATTCGTCGTGAAAGGCCCGGCTAGTCTGGTCGCGGTCGGCGCCGCGTCCCGTACCCCACGCCCCGTGGCCGATGGCCCGCGCGCCCCGCGCACGCGGCGGGGGACACCGGCGCCCGGCCGGGAACGCGCCCCGGCCGGGAACACGCCGGGGACCGAGGGCGCGACGGGACCCCCGCCCGGTGGGAACGACGCACACACGGCAGATCGAACGGAACAAATGTGGATCTTCTAATGGCCCTGGCGCTCGCGGCAGGCGTGCTGCTCACGGTGGCCGCGTTCACGGTGGCCACCCGGCGCCTGCTCGGCCTGCGGTTCGGGAACGTCCGCATGCTGCTGGCCGGGACGTTCATGTTCCTGATCGCCGAGCCGCTCATGAGGGCGTTCGCCAGGACGGTGGACCCGGGCGACCCCGGCATCACGCCGATCTGGTTCTTCATCCTCGCCGTGGTCTGCGCCCTGCTGGCCGGGCTGATACCGCTGGTCATCGCCGAGATCCTGATCCCGTCCGGATCGCTGCCGGGGCCGCTGGAACTGGCCGGGAGGCTGCGCCGCCACCTGACCCGCTCGCGCCGCTACCTGCGCATCACGCGCATCCTCATGCGGCACGGTCTCGGGCCGTACCTGCGCGGCAGGGACCCCGACCTCGGCGCGCCCTCCAGCCGGGCCCGGCTGGCCAGGTCGCTGCGCGAGGCCCTCGACGACGGCGGGGTCACGTTCGTGAAGCTGGGACAGATCATGTCCACCCGCGCCGACCTGCTGCCGGTGGAGTTCGTCGAGGAGCTGCGGCTGCTGCAGGACGGCGCGGCCTCGGCCCCGTGGGCGGAGATCGAACCGGTGCTGACGGCCGAGCTGGGCGGGCCGCTGGAGGAGACGTTCGCCCACTTCGACCGCGAGCCGCTCGCCGCAGCCTCGATCGCGCAGGTCTACCGCGCGCGGTTGCGCACCGGGGAGGAGGTGGTGGTCAAGGTCCAGCGTCCGGGCATCACCACCGTGGTCGAGCAGGACCTCGACATCATCGACCGCCTCGCCCGCTCGCTGGAGCGGCGCACCCGGTGGGGACGCGCCTTCGGCGTGGCCGACCTGTCCAGGGGGTTCGCCGACGCCCTGCGCGAGGAGCTCGACTTCCGGATCGAGGCCGGCAACATGGCCGCCGTGGCGGCGGCCTCCGAGGGCGAACCGGTCCACGTGCCGGTGCCCTACCCGCGGGTGTCCGGGCGGCGGGTGCTCGTCATGGAGTGGCTGGACGGCACCCCGCTGGGGTCGGCCGTGCCCGGCGGGCAGGCTGGGCAGGACCTCGCCAGGACCCTCCTCGACACGCTGCTGCGCCAGATCATGCTGCACGGGGTGTTCCACGCCGACCCCCACCCGGGCAACCTCATGCTCCTGGCCGACGGGCGTCTGGCGCTGCTCGACTTCGGCTCGGTGGGACGGCTCGACGGGTCGCTGCGGGACTCGCTGCAGCGCCTGCTCGGCGCGATGGACCGGGGGGACCCGCTCGGGGTGAGCGACGCCCTGCTGGAGGTGGTGCCGCGGCCGGACGAGATCGACGAGCGGGAGCTGGAACGCGAGCTCGGCCGGTTCATGGCCCGGCACCTGGTCGCCGGCGCCTCCCCGGACGCGCAGATGTTCGGACGGCTCTTCCGGATCGTCTCCTCGCACGGCCTGTCCCTGCCGCCCGAGGTGGCCGCGGTGTTCCGGGCGCTGGCGACGATCGAGGGCACCCTCGCCCGGCTGGCCCCCGGCTTCGACATCGTCACCGAGGCGCGCGCGTTCTCGGTCCGCCACCTCACCGAGGTCCCCGACGCCCGGCGGGTACGGGACGCCGTCATGCAGGAGGCGCTGGGCCTGCTCCCCATGGTGCGCCGCCTGCCCCGCCGGATCGAGCGGATCGCCGACGCGGCCGAGCACGGCCGCTTCGGCCTGAACGTGCGCCTGTTCGCCGACGAACGCGACCGGCGGCACGTCACCGGGATGCTCCACCAGGTGCTGCTCACCGTGATGGCGGCCACCACGGGCCTGATGTCCGTGCTGCTGCTCGGGTCGGACACCGGCCCGCGCGTCACCACGCAGGTCGGGCTTCACCAGCTCATCGGCTACAACCTCCTGCTGGTCAGCACCATCCTGGCCCTGCGGGTGCTGGTGATCATCTTCCGCCGGAGCGGGTGAGGGGAACCGGCGCGGCTACCCCACCCGTCCACGGGTAGGGAGACCTTCCAGGGGAGGGCCGCGATGACGGAGGCGAGGAGGCGATCATGACCGGCACACCCCCCACCACGGAGATCGTCATCGAGACGCACGGCCCCTCGGAGGCGTGCGCCCTGACCGGGACTGTCTGTGAGCTCTACCGGGCGGTGTTCTCGCTGCCCCCGTTCAACGGCAGCGCCGAGGAGTTCGCCAACCAGCGCCGCTACCTTCCCCGGCTGCTCCACCGGCCCGGCTTCCGGCTGACCACCGCCCGTTCCGGGCCGAACTTCATCGGGTTCGGGTACGGCTACCTGCTGCCCCCCGACACCGCCTGGTGGAGCCACCTGGCCGACCCGGTCGACGAGGAGTTCGCGACCGAGACCGGGACCAGGACGTTCGCCGTCATCGACTACGGGGTGCTGCCCGGCAGCAGGAACGCCGGGATCGGGCGCCGCATCCACGACGAGCTGCTCGGCGGATCCGGAGCCGAGCGGGCCACCCTGACGGTGCAGCCCGCGGCCGTGCGGACGCAGGCCATCTACCGCAGGTGGGGCTGGCGCAAGGTGTCCCGCAGAACGATGGACCCGCCGATCCCCGCCCCGGTCTTCGACGTGCTGGTGCTGGAGAGGATGCCCGGCCCGTCTGGCGCCGACCCCGTCAGGTGACCGGTCCCGTCAGGTGACGGGCCTGTGTCGGGTGGGCCTGCCGGTGACGAGCCCGTCAGGCGATGAGCTGGAAGGCGTGCAGCTTCTCGTCCAGGTCGGCGACCTGGCGCGTCCTCGCCCACGGATTCAGCGTCTCGCGGACCTCCACCACCGACCGGGCCAGCCGGGGCGAGGTGTTCTTGCAGGTGAGGCGGGCCGCCTCGCCGATATGCTCGCACGCCTCGTCGATGGCGCGCAGTTGCAGGTGCCCGCGGGCCAGGTCCAGCCGGCTGAAGGCCATGTTCCGGACGAACGCCGGATCGATCTTGGCCAGGGACCGGGCGGCCACCTCGACGGCGGTCTGCGCGTCCCCCATGTTCAGCAGGCACTTGGTCTTCGTCGACAGGTACTGCCCGTCCCCGTAGAAGTAGAGCAGGTGGCTCGCCACGTCCCCGTCACCGGCGTGCACCAGCTCCCGGCGCGCCTGGTCCAGGCTGGTCATGCACCGGGCGTGGTCCTTGCGCCGGTCGGTCCTGGGCGAGCGGCTCAGCACCGCCGAGTAGGCGCGGGCCCCCACGTCGCACGCGTACGACACCAGCAGCCTGCTGCGGGCCCGCTGCCCCCAGGCCAGCGCCCCGAGCGCGTGCTCCACCCCCTGGCGGGGGTCGCCCTGCCAGGTCGCGAGCTGTGACCAGTTGGCCAGCACGAAGCTGTTCATCGCGTCGTCGTCGGCCGCGTGGGCGGCCACCTTGGCCTGGTCGTAGTAGTGGTTGGCCCCGTTGAAGTCGTTGAGGTTGAACAGCACCCAGGCGGTGAACCGGCAGATGTTCGCCAGCAGCGTGAGCAGCCGCTCGCGTACCTCGTCGTTGGGCGCCGACGGGATCAGCGACCGCACCAGGTGCTGCTGGGCCAGCACGGTGCCCAGCACCGACTGGGGACCGAGCGCGTCCTCCTGGCGCATGCAGTGGTGCAGCACCGCGTCGATGTGGCCCACGGTCGCCGTGTCGACCCGGGACGGCTCGGAGGACACCAGGGCGAGCCGGTCGAACTCGTCCTCGTTGAGCCGGGCCAGCAGCGGTGAGGCCGCGGCGGCGGACGCCGCGGCCCTGATCAGGGCCAGCACGTCGCGCCGTTTCATGTTCGCCGCCCACTGGGCGAGCGCCCGTACCAGCGCGTCGTACTCCTCGTCGCGCGACGTCCCGACGGGCACCGGTCCGGTGGCCAGGTCGGGCAGGGCCGACAGCACTCCCCGGATGTCCTCCGGTCCCAGGCTGCCCGCGGCACCGGCCGCCACCAGCGGCCGTCCCTGGAACCGGGTGGCCAGGACGTTGTGCTCGTCGGCATCGCGGTGGTCCTCACCGTCGACCAGGTCGGCGGTGCGGCATTGGTAGATGCGGGCCAGCCGGTTGAGGCCGGCGATCGGCGGCTCGTTGCCGGTGGGGCCGGGCCATGCCTCCCACGACCCGAGCTTTCGGGTCGTCAGCGGCTCGTTCGGCCAGTATTCGTTCCATAGATGGCAGACCTTGGCTTGTGTCAGTCGATGCGCCTCCCGGAAGCCCTGGCGGGAGTTCAGGCGCCAACGGCGCTGGAACTCGGCTGCGACCTCGGCCCACGTACAGCCACGTTCGCGAAGCTCGGCGCTGAAGACGTCCATCTGTTGCTTGACGCTGCGCGGTGCACGTGGCATCGTCTCGGCCCCTCCCGGCGGGTCCTCCGGTGGCGATTCTTCGCGCAGAACGTTACTTGCCGATCACGTTCCGTGACGGGCGAGTACAGAAATCGGTGACCGGATCGCCGATGTCTGCAAGATCGTCACGTGCGAGAGTGATTCGACTCCGGAAAGTGACGAACGGATGCGACGTCGTCACCTGTTTCCAGCACGCTCCGTGCATCAGGGTTGAGAACAACGCCCGAGCCGCCGGATCCGCGGGGTCTCCGCTCGGGCGGGCGTCCCTTCCTGCGCCGGGGGCGCGACCGAATCTCCGCAGTCCTTTCCCAGGAGCCATCCATGAGCGTGCTCCCCGTCGAACGGCCGGGACCGATGTACTCACCGTTTCATTCCGATCTGGACGACCCCGATCATCTGACCACCTGCGCGGGCGAGGTACGGCTGGTGGCGCAGCCGGCCGCGGTCGCCCGGGCCCGCGCGTTCACCCGCGCCCGGCTGGCCCGGTGGGGGCTGGGGGAGATGTCGGACGCCTGCGTCCTGGTCGTCTCGGAGATGACCACCAACGCCATCACGGTCACGCGCCTGACGCAGGCCGCCCACGGCCACGTCCGCGCGCTCCCTCCCGGCGCCCGGTCCTTCCCCGAGGGCGGGGACGTGCCAGACCGCCCGCCCTCACCCCTTCCCCCGGGCTCCCTCCCGCCCGCCGCGGGCGTTGGGGCCTACTCGATCCTGCTGCGGCTGCGGCTCACCGCCACGGACCTGTTCGCCGAGGTGTGGGACGACTGCGGCGGCACGCCCGAGCCCGCCGACGCGGGGGAGGACGACGAGAGCGGCCGGGGCCTGTACCTCGTCGGCATGTGCAGCGACGAGTGGGGGCACCTTCCGGCGCCGGGGGGCGGGAAGGTCGTCTTCGCCCGCTGGGGCCTGCCTGCGGGCTGGAGCGGTTCGGCCTCACCGCCCCGATGGCCGTACGCCCACTCCCACGCCCGCACGACGCGCGCTTGAACGGGGACGCGCGCGCGAGCCGAACCCGTACGGGACGGACTCACGCGAGCCTGACGCCCGCGAACCGGACGTCCGCGAGCCTGACGCCCGCCGGCCGGGACGTGTGCCGCGGACCGGTGCGCACGGGTCCGGACGCGCCGGGGAACCGCCGAAGGTGAGGGCGGTTCCCCGGCCACGCCGGACCGGCCGGACCGGGTGGCAGAATGCCGGGATGGATGCGATCCTGCGCGCCGCCGGAGAGGTGCTGGGGACAGAGCTGTCCGACCCGGTCGACCTCGGGGGCAACCCGCGCAGCGTCGTCCTGCGCTGCCGGACGGCGTCGGGCGGCAGCGTGGTCGTCAAGAGGTTCGGCTCGGGGCCCGAGGAGCTGCGCGGCTTCACCGCGGAGGCGGCCGGGCTCTCGATGGGGCTGGGCGGTCCCGGCCTGCTGGGCGTGCACCCCTCGCTCCCGCTGCTGGTGATGGAGGACCTCGGGTCCGCGCCGACGCTGGCGGACGTGCTGCTCGGCGACGACCCCCGGGCCGCCCTGGACGGGCTGGCGGCCTGGGCGCGCGGCCTCGGACGGCTGGCGGCCGAGTCGGTGCACCGGCGAGCCGACCTCGCCGAGCTGTCGGCCCGCTACGGCAGGGGCGTGCCCTCCTGGGACGAGGAGCCGTGGGCCGTGCGGCGCACGGCCGAGTTCCCCGCGGCGCTCGCCGGGATGGGCCTCGACGTGCCGCGCGAGCTGGCCGACGAGCTGGCGCGGCTCGCGGTGACCGGCGCGGACGACCACCTCGCCTTCACGCCCGGTGACACCTGCCCCGACAACAACCTGATCACCCCCGGCGGCCTGCGGCTGCTCGACTTCGAGGCGGCGTGCTTCCAGCCGGTCTTCCTGACGGCCGCCTACTGCCGGATGCCCTTCTCCAGCTGCTGGTGCGTCTTCTCCCTGCCCCCGGGCGTGGCGGAGGAGATCGAGGAGATCTACCGCGCCGAGGTCGTCCGGGCCTACCCGGAGCTGGCCGGGGACGAGGTCTGGCGGGCCGGGGTCCGGCGGGCGATCGCGCTCTGGACGGTGAACCTCACCGTCAACCTGATCCCGCGCCTGGCGGACGACAAGCCGGTGAGCAGGACCCGGCGATCCCCGACCGTACGGCAGCTGATGAGGCACCGCTGGGAGATGGCGAGCACCCTGGAGGAGTTCCCGGCCTTCACCGGGACGATGCGGCTGCTGCTCCGGGACGTGGCGGGGGGCTGGGACGTTCCCCCGCTGCCGGGATACCCCGCCTTCGACGGCCGGTGAACGCCTTCCCGTACGTCGACGCCGTCACCCCGGGCCTCCGGTTCGGGAGGTGACCCGGGGCCCGGCACCGACGCCGTGCGCCCGGTTCCTTCGAGTGGGTCCGGAGCCGGTGGTGTTCGGCCATCATGTGATCGTGGCGAAGAGATCGGTTCCCGAACGGTTCTCCTGGGCGGTGGGGACGCTTGACCTCGTGCCGTCCCACCGCGTCCTGGAGATCGGATGCGGTCGCGGTGTCGCGGCCGGGCTCGTCCTGGACCGCCTCACCCGGGGATCGCTCACCGCGATCGACCGGTCGGCCGCGGCCGTGGAGGCGGCCGGGCGGCACAACGCCGGGCACGTGTCGGCCGGCAGGGCGACCTTCCTGGTGGCGGCGCTGGAGAAGGCCGCGTTCGCCGACGCCTCCTTCGACAGGATCTTCTCGATCAACGTCAACCTGTTCTGGACGCGATCCCCGGCCCGGGAACTGGAGGCCCTGCACCGCATGCTCGCGCCCGGCGGGAGCCTCCACCTGTTCTGGGAGCCCCCGGTACCGGAACGGGTGAGCGAGATCATCGACACGGTGGTACCGGTCGTGGAGGAGCACGGCTTCGAGGTCACCACGCTGACCGGCCGGTCCTCCACCGGGGCCGGGCTGGTGTCCGTCGTGGGCCGCCCCCGCCCCTGACGGCCGTGAGCGGCCGTGAACGATGCCGGGGCGCCGCGCCCGGTCCGTCCCGTCACCTCGGCACGCGCGGTCCCGTGCTCAGAGGGTCGTGCGGTTCTGTGCTCAGAGGGTCGAGTCGGGGGGGCCGCGCGGTCCCGTGCTCAGGAGTCCGCGGGGGACCGACCGGCGACGAGGTCGAGCAACGCGGCGTGCGTCTCGCGGTCGGCCGCCACGACCATTCCGCCCGGGCCGTCGTACAGCGGCCCGCCGTGGACGTCCGTGATGACGCACCCGGCCGCCCGGCACAACGCGATCCCGCTCGCGAAGTGCACGTTGTCCCACATGGGGCCGTCGGTGACGAACGCCGCATGCCGGCCGGCGGCCACCCAGGCCATCGCCAGGGTGGTGGAGACGACGCGCGGCCCGAAGCGCTCCATGAACGCGGGTTCGGTGAACAGCCTGGCCGCCTGGAAGCCCGGCGCGTTCGGGAACGGGGGATCGAGGTTGAGGTCCACCAGCCGCGACCCGGCCGAGGGCGTGAGACCCTCGTCCACGCCGTCGCGGCGGACGTGGGCGCGGTCGCCGTCCGTCCAGAACACCTCGCCGGCGAACGGGTCGGCCGAGGCCGCCACGGTGAGGTCCCGGCCCACGCGCAGGGCGACGTTCACCGAGACCAGCGGGGTGTGCGCGGCGTAGTTCAGCGTGCCGCACAGGGGATCGACCAGCCACATGCGCTCCGCGTCGGCCGAGCCGGTACGCCCGCTCTCCTCGCCCGTCACCGCGTCGTCCGGCCGGGCCGCGCGGATGACGTCGAGGATGGCCTTCTCCGCCGCGAGGTCGGCGGCCGTGGCGAAGTCCACCGCGGACTTGTCGAAGCGCTCCAGCGACGTGCCGTACATGGCCCCGACGACGTCGGCTCCCGCCCGTGCCGCCGCGAGGACCAGATCCCTGTCCGTGATCGTCATGTGGACAGGATATGCAAGGGCTCGTCGCCTGATCGCCCCTGTGCGTGGATCGCACCGATTCTGCTCTCCCGTACTTTCTGGTGGTTCGCGGAAGCGTGCGGCTCATCGCCTCCCGAAATGGTCGACCAGGCGCGAGTAGCCGTCGTCGGCGTGACCCTCGCCGACGGCCCGGGTCACCAGGCCCAGGGTGTAGCCGGGGAGCTCGTCGTCGATGCCACGCGCCCGGCTCTCCCCGACCAGGTCCTCGACCGACGGCAGGTGGTGCCGCAGCGCCCCGTACTCGGCCGCGTGCTCCCTCCGGTCGACCTCGTCGGCGATCGACGGCAGGAGCGACGGCAGCGCGGAGACGGAGGCGCCGGCGTGCTCCAGGAACCGCCTCACCTCGATGCCCTCGCTCGACAACAGCGCCGCCGCGTGCAGGAACCCGTTGAGCATCCCCCACATGGTGCCGTGCACGGCCATCCCGTACAGGGCGGGCACCCCCGCGTCGGCCGAGACCAGGGTGCCGCGACCGCCGAGGAGCCCGAGCGCCGGACGGTACAGCTCGTACGCCGCCTCGTCGCCCCCATAGAACACCGCGGCCTCGGGGTGCCCGACACCCGGGGCGATCGTCATGATCTGCCCGTGCAGGTACCGCGCCCCGCGGTCGGCGGCCCACGCGGCCACCTTCCTGATCTCGCCGGACGTGCCGTCGGTCAGGTTGACCACGGTACGCCCGGCCAGGGCGCCCCCGGCCGGTTCCAGGATCCGGCGGGCGGTGTCGTTGCCCTTGACGCTGATCATCACGAGCGGCCCCGCGGTGACCGCGTCGTGGACGGTCGTGGCCCGTCGCGCCCCCCTGGAGACCAGGGCGTCGGTCCTGCCCGCCGTGCGGTTCCACACCGTGGTCGGGTACCCGCCCCTCAGGAACGCGTCCGCGATCGCGGAACCCATCTCGCCCGTGCCGATCACGGTCACCGCGGGCCGGTCGTCGCTCTTCTCCACGTTGGTCATGGTCGTCCTCTCGTGTGCCGTACCGATCACGGATCACGCTAGGAACTCGACCAAGGTTGAGGTCAAGCCGAGATCGTACGCCCGGGTCCGTGACGCGACCCGGTGTGGCATCCTCCGCCCGACCGGTGATCACATTCCGGTTCCGGCCGTGAACTTTCCTCCGGTGGGCGGCGTCATAAAAGCGATCTCATCGACTGTTTCAGGAACGGGGCAATGGCATGCAGGTGATCCGACCGACGGTGGCGGCTCTGGCCGTGAGCGCGGCACTGGTGACGGCGATCCCGACGGGAGCCGTCGCCGCCGCGCAGGCCCCCGCGACCGCGGCCGCGACCGCGTCGGGCACCTTCGGCCCGTACGGCTACGGCGGCGTCAGGCTGGGGATGACCGCTGCGCAGGCCAAGGCCACCGGCAAGATCGTGCTCAAGGAGCGCGGCCACTGTTCCCGCTGGACCTACAAGGCCCACCGAGGCACCCGCGACACGGGAGGGGTCTTCATCTCCAGGAAGCGCGGCGTCGCGGTCATCTTCGCGTCGGCCGGGATGCGCACGCCCAGGGGCATCGGCCTGGGCTCCACCCTGCGCCAGATCAAGAAGGCCTACCCGAACGCCAAGGGAAGACTGAACGGCTACTACGCCGCCGTGCCGGGCAACCCCAAGGCGTACTACTACTTCGGCGTCGACGGGCGGGACAGGCTCCGGGAGTTCGGCCTCGGGCTCAAGACCCAGGACTGCGTGAGCTGACCTCCCGGACCACCGTCCCGCCCGTTCCGGGCGACATTCGAATCCAGATCGCAGGAGCGTGCGGCCGTGGACGTCAGGGAACCCGACTGGGCGTACGTGGGCAGGTCCCTCGTCAAGGTCCTGGCCGTCAGCGCGGCGCTGTTCATGGCCCTGCACATGGCCGAGGGGCTTCTGCGGGTGTTCGTCGACTTCGGCGAGGAGCGGGCGGCCCGGGTACGCGCCACGGCCGCCCGTATCGCGAACCCGGAACGGCGTCTGGACACATGGCCGAACGCGTCCCGCGTTACCGAGGGAATCAACTCGCTGGACTGGATCTCCGACATCGACGCGAAATCGGTGGATGAGGCCCAGACGGTCGCGGAGCAGGACCGGGAGATCGCAGAGCGGAATCGGAAGACCAAGGAGGAGGCGCGGAAGATCATTAGAAAGCTTCCCCAAACGCTCGACGCCCTCGCGGTCGTGGATTTCACGCACGCGATGACCACCGAACAGCTCATCGCCTTCAACCGGCGCCACGAACTCTGCGGAGGGGCGGACATCTCCTACGTGTACTCCCTGGGCTACTACGACGACTCCAGCGACGACCCTGAGACAAGCGAGGTCGTCTGGAACCGCGACCTGTCCGAGGAGCACACCGTGATCCCTCCCCAGTACCAGTGCGAAACCGAGCCCCAGATCGCACTGGCGGCGTTCCGCAGGTGGGTCGGGCTGCTCGACGAGAACGACGACCTCAGCGAGTTCGATCTGTACGACTGGTGGCTGGCCGGAGTGGCCGAGCAGGGCGTCGTGTACGGGCTCGTCGTCGACCGTTGGAAACTCCCGGATCTGCTCCCGCTCCTCGACGACCCGAAGGTGCGAACGATCACTCTCGCCGACGTCGCCTTCGACCTCGGCGAGATCAGGTAACGGCCGATCGTCGCCGTCCGCCGAGCTGGAACCAGACCACGCGTCCGGCCGGCATCTCGTACCACCCCCAGGCCGAGGACAGCTCCTGCACCAGCCAGAGCCCGCGCCCCCCACCGCTCTCGGGGCTCACGTCCGCGCACAGACGAGGCCGACATCCGGCCGATCCGGCGTCGACGACGTCGATGTGGAGCGTTCCATCATGGCCGGCGACGGCGATCGTGACCCGGCCGTCGGGGCACCGGCCGGAGTCGGAGTGACGGACGGCGTTGGTGACGAGTTCGGTGACGAGCAGCAGCGCGTCGTCGGTGTGCGGGTGACCTACGGCCTTCAGCAGGTCGCGGACATAACCCCTGGCGCGCGGTACGGCCGTCACCCGCGCGGGCACCTCGACCTGCCCCAGCAGGCCCATCTCCCTCACTGCGTCACCCCCGCGACCCGCTCGCGCGCCTCTCCCGCCCCGATCCAGACGTCCTGCTCGCGCGCCTCTCCCGCTCCGATCCGGGCGTCCCGCTCGCGCCTCCGCTCCCCGGCGACCACCGAGTCGCGACCGCGCTTCCCGGATGCGGACCCTCGCCGTCCGGCCGGCAGGAAGATCTCCATACTCGCGGGTCCGTCGGGAGAAAGCCGCACCACGGAGTCGACCCCCAGCTCGTTCAACTCCCAGGCCAGCTCCACCAGGTGCCCCCCACACCCCCGAAGATCACGCACCCTCATCTGATCATCCGCCCTTCACGTATTTGTCCCCTATGGGCACTTACCGGAGCCTTCTCTCCACACAGGGTGACGGCTCGCACGCACAGAGCATGCATCGTCGCAACCGGGAGCGCCACTGAAAACGCAAATTGCGTTTCGAAAAGCGCGGCCACTCTCCGTTCGTGGTCGGTTACTGTTGGCACCGATCCGATGGGGGGGACATGAGGAAAACGGGAAGTCCGACGGTACGTAGGCGTCGCCTCGCCTTTGAGCTACGCCGCCTGCGCGACCGGGCTCAGCTGACCCTGGAGGAAGTCGCTGAGCGACTTGCCTGGTCGGCCACCAAGGTCTCGCGGATCGAGACGTGCCGAGTAGGTGTCACCCTCAAGGATGTCGGGTGCCTTCTCGATCTATACGAGATCGACGCCTCCAAACGAGAGGAACTGATCGACCTGGCGCGAGACTCCCGGAAAAAGGGCTGGTGGCAGGCGTACGCCGATCTCCCTACCGAGTACGCCACCTACATAGGATTGGAGGCCGAGACCGCCTCGATGCGCGGCTTCGCAGCGACCCTTGTGCCCGGCCTTCTCCAAACCGAGGACTACGCGCGTGCTGTCATCCGCGCAGCCTTGGTCATGTCGCCTCCCGGCGAGATCGAACGTCGTGTTGAAGTTCGTATGGCACGCCAAGCGCTTCTCTTCCGCGACGATCCCCTGTGCTTCTGGACCGTCTTGGACGAGGCCGCTCTCCGTCGTGTCATCGAGAGTTCGTCTGTGATGCGATCTCAGCTCAAGCGCGTCCTTGAGCTGATGGACCTACCTAACATCACCGTGCAAGTGCTCCCGTTTGCCGTTGGAGCCCATACGGCCACAGGGGGTGCTTTCCACATCCTGAAGTTCCCCAGTCCTGCTGATCCCGAGGTGGTCTTCGTGGAGAACCTTGGAGGCAACCTATATGTAGAGAGCGAAGCGGACGTTTACCGTTATACGGTGGCGTTCGATCACTTGCGCGCCAAGGCCTTGAGCCCCGATGACTCTCGGCGTTTCATCACGAAGACGGTTGCTCGGCTTGGCCGATCATGATGAAGGGGATATGAAATGTCTGCGCAAGACCTGTCCCAGTTCGTGTGGCGGAAGAGCTCCCTCAGTGGAAACGGTCCCGACTGTGTCGAGGTCGCCTCGCTGAACGCGAGCCGTTTCGGCGTCCGTGACAGCAAGGATCGAAGCGGTCCCGCTCTGATCTTCACGTCTGCCGGGTGGCGTGCCTTCATCGGCAGCATCAAGAGCGGCGAATTCGACGATCCGGCAATCTGATCCCGCCGATACGACCGCCCTGCAGACCGGGAGAGTACTTCCGTCTTGCGTCGCTTGATCGCTTCGTTCCTGGAGTGAGACCGGTCCAAAGCCCGGGGCGGACCGTGCTTCACGGATTGAGTCGAATCCGGCGTGGGTGACCTCGCGATGAGACCGGTTCGGAGACCGGGAGGGAACAAATGGGCTCCTCCGGGAAACGGCCGGTATGTTCGCGGCCTGTTCCGGAAGCTGGCTTCCGCGGGGGGAGCGGTGCGGCCGGACGGTCCCGGCCGCGTCGGAAAGGCCGACCGGTGACTCCCTCGCCGATCGGCCCGGATTCAGGAACCGGCGGGCCTGTCGTAGACCTTGACCGTCCATGGTTCGCCCTGCCGGCGCTTGACCACGGCCGCGAGCCGCTCCGGCTTGATGTGGACCACGTCCTGAATGAACTTGCCGTCACAGAGGCCCAGCTTGCGGTTGACCTTCTTGCAGGGGGCGTACGGATCGTATATCGGGTAGTCGGGATTGGGAGTGCCGTCGGTTTTCCAAGTTCCCTCGGCGATCGGCGCGTCAGCCGGGAACACCCAGATCTTCAGATTCTGCGGCTCGTCGAGCCATCTCGGCGCGACCGACAACTCGTCGTGCTGGGAGTCGGGACCGTCTCCCGATCCGTTGCAGCGGCCGAGACTGGCCTCCCCCGTTCTCACCTGCTGCGTCAACACCCACACCTTCGGGTCGGTGCACCGGATGGAGTAACCGGTGTTGACGCTGGTCGGACGATAGACCACCGTCACCGGTGCGCCCATGGTCCGATGAGTCTCGGAGTGGATCAGCGCCAGCGTCTCCCCCCTCATTCCCGTGATCGTCACAGACGGTTCGGCGCTGATCGTCGCCCGGGAGGAGAGGCCGGAGGCCGGGCCGCTCACATTCCTGTTCACGTCCGGCAGGAAGCCGCCCACGCCGACAACCGCTATGGCGGCGCCCGTCAGCACCGCCCCGGTCGCCGCTCTGCGGCGCAACCGCGCCCGGCGCCCTCGCCGTACGATCAGCTCCAGGCGGGGCGGCGGCACGGGGCCGTCCTTGCTGTGGTCGGCGAACACCGTCCGCAGATCGTTCTCGGTGTACCGGGTCATCTGACGGCTTCCTCCATATCCGGGTCATGCAGGGTCGAATCCACCCTCAGCCGCGCCAACGCCCGGCTGAGCTGCTTCTTCACCGTTCCGAGCGAGCATCCGAGAACGTCCGCCACCTGCTGGTGAGTGAGGTCACCGAAGTAGTGCAGAACGACCACCGCGCGCTGCTGCCCGGGCAGGGCGCCGGTCGCCGCCCACAGGGCCTCGCGGTCGGTCACCGTCTTGGCAAGGTCCCGCCCCGCGGAGCCTTCCGGCACCACCTCCGTGGGCACCTCACCCCGCCAGCGCCGTCGCCACCAGGAGGCGTGCGTGTTCACGATGATCCGGTACACGTACCGATCGGGGTCGCCTTCGATCCTGCGCCACACCGTCCACGCCTTGACCAGTGCGGTCTGCACCAGGTCCTCCGCCGTCGCCCAGTTCCGGGTGAGCAGGTACGCCGTGCGGCACAATCGCTCATGGCTGTGCCCGGCATATTCGGTGAACCCATCCACCATCCCGTCCTTTCGCGTGAACCGCTCTCATCGGGGACTACGCCGTAGGTGGGTGGCTTGGGTGACAGGACACCAGGACCGTTTCGCGGGTTGATCTCTGAGCCGCTCCCGGCGAGGTGATCCCTGCACGGGCGGGGATCCGACCGATCCCGGCCGGCCTCTGGAACAGGCCCTATCCGAGGAGGGCGAACCGCTCGGCGAAGGCGGTCATCTCCTCGCGTTGCCGGTCCGGTTCGGTGGCGGTGGCGCTCACCACGATGCGGGTCACCCCCTGCGCCGCCAGCGCCTCGACCTGGTCGGCGGTCATGTCGATCGATCCCGACCGCGTGTACTCCAGCGCCTGCGGGGCGCGACCGGCCTCGACGGCGGCGGATCGGGCGATGTCCATCTGGGCGGCGCGTTCGTCCGGGCCGAGCGCGCCGCCGGGGAAGTAGCCGTCACCGCGCAGCCCGGCACGGCGTGCGGCGGCCCGGCTCGATCCGCCGATGTGGATCGGCAGATGGAGGGTCCCGTGGGGCTTGGGGAACTGGCACAGGTCGTCGAAGGCGAAGAACCGCCCGTCGAAGCCGACGCCCTCCTCACCACCGGCCCACAGCAGCCGCATCACGTCGATCGCCTCGTCGGCGCGACGGCCGCGGGTGGCGAAGTCGACCCCCACCGCCCGCGCCTCGCCGGGCAGGGAACCGAGCCCCACGGTCAGCAGCCGCATCCGTCCCCTGGACAGCACGTCGACGGTCGCCAGGCGCTTGGCGAGGACCACCGGGTGGTGGTACGGCAGCAGCAGCACGCCCGTCCCGAGGAGGATGCGACGCGTGGCCGCGGCGACGAAGCTCAGGCAGTCGAGCGGATCGAGGTACGGCAGCGTCGGCGGGAGCTCGAAACTGCCGATCATCGCACCGGGATAGAGCGCGATGTGCTCGGGCACGTACAGCGACTCGAAGCCGCAGTCCTCGGCGTGCCGGGCGTAGGCCACGATCCCGTCGGGATCGATGCCGTGGTAGGGCGTGCTGTAGCTGATTCCGAACTTCACCGTCACTCCTCGGGTCGGCCGACGCGATGAACGGCCGGTCACCGGCTCGTACGGCCGGTGTCACGGAGCCCGGTGCCGCGGCCCCGGCGCCGGGAAGGCCCGAGCCCCGGTGTCGCGAAGCCCCGGTCCACCGAGCCTCGATGTCACGGAGACCCGGTGCCGCAGGGGACGCCATGAAGGCTCGCCCGGTCCCGTCGTCCGTCGACGGCCTCTGCCGGCGGCCGGTCGTCGTGGCCACGTTAGAACCCTGTCACCGGCGTCAAGGCAACCCCCCCGGCCGTGACCGCGGAAGGCGCCAGGTCCGGCCACGGCGCCGGGGCGAGGGAACGCGGCGTGCACGTCCCCCGGAGCGGGGCGAGGGAACGCGGGCCGGACGGAGGGGCGGGTCCTCAGGGTCTGCGGGTGGACTTGCGCCTGATGAGGGTCCAGGGGACCTCACTGTCGCGGTCGGCGGGGGAGAGGACGCCGAGGGCGGTACGGGCACAGCGGACGCCCTGGTCGCGCAGGGACTGGGCGATCGTGGTGAGCCCGGCGGGTGCGGCGGCGGCGGAGTCGTCCCAGCCGCTGAGCGTGAAGTCGCCGGGGACGGTCAGGCCCAGTCGGGAGGCGGCGCGCAGGACGCCGAGGGCCAGCTCGTCGCCCATCGCGGCGATGGCGTCGCAGGCGTGCGGGCCGGTGAGCAGCTCGGCCGCGAGCGCCTCGGCCTCGGACGCGCTGTTGGTGGAGCAGACGGCCACGCGGACCCGCGACCAGTCGCCGCCCCTCCCGGTCCAGGCGTCACGGTAGCCGCGCAGGCGCTGGCGGGTGACCCGGAAGGTCGAGGCGTCCGGGTCGATTCCCTCCGGCAAGGGGCCGATCTCAGAGGGTGCGGCACCGCCGAAGCCGGCGGAGGCAGGGGAGGACGCGGCCTCCCCTGAGGTGCGCGCGGGGGAGGCGCCGAAGCCGAGGCGGGAGACGCGGGCGCGGTCGAGCGGGAAGCTCAGCACCCCCGGACGGCGGGCCCCGGCGAAGACCTCGCGGCCGACGGCGGTGGCGGCGGCCCGGTCGTCGGCGGCGACGAAGGAGAGGCCCTCGCGGCGCGGTCCGCCGTGGATCACCGCGGGCAGGCCGGTGGCGACGATGGCGTCGACGACCGGGTCGTCGTCGGCCGTCGTCCAGACCACGAAGGCGTCGACGGCCGCCTCGGTGACCCGGTCGACGTCGGCGGGGCCGCCGGTGACGGGGACCAGCGTCAGCGCCATGCCGTGGTCGGCGCAGACCTGGGCGACACCGGACATGAAGCGGGTGGCCTGCGGGTCGTCGAAGGCGTAGGTGAGGTGCTCGCCGAGCACCACGCCCAGGTTGCCGGTACGCCCGCTGCGCAGCGAACGGGCACCGGGGTGCGGCCCCGGGTAGCCGAGGCGCTCGGCCGCCTCGCGGACCCTGGCCCGCGCCTCGTCGGAGACCCTCCCGGGCTGTCCGTACGCATACGAGACGGTCATCACGGACACCCCGGCCGCGCGGGCCACCTCGGCCATGGTCACCCTGCGCCTGGCCGTCCGTCCGCTCATGGTCAGAGGATAGCTGTGTATCGATACACAGACTTTTTGTGTATCGTTACACAGATGCGGGAGACGATGACGGGTGTGCGGGCGCGGACGGCTTATGCGGGATTTGCGGCCTACGGTGCCTTCTGGGGGGTGTGGGGCGCCTCGGTGCCCGGGATCCGCGACCAGGCCGGGCTGACCGACGGGCAGCTGGGCACGGCCCTGCTCTTCATCGGCGCGGGGGCGCTGCCCGCGATGCTCGTCACCGGCAGGGCGGTCGACCGCTGGGGAGTCCGGGTGGGGGCGTTCCTGCTGGTGGCGCTCGGCGTGACCGGGACGCTGGTGGCCGTGGCGAGCCGCGACGTGTGGAGCCTGTCGGCGGGCCTGGCGCTGCTGGGCGCCGTCTCGGGCGCGGCCGATGTCGCGATCAACGCGGCCGCGGGGGCGGCCGAGCGCGCCTCCGGCCGGCCGGTCATCACCCGCGCGCACGGCACCTTCTCCACGATGGTGGTGGCCGGAAGCCTCGCCACCGGGCTGTCGTCCGGCCTCGGGTCGCCGGTCGTCGTGCCGTTCCTGCTGGTCGCGACGGCCTCGATCGGCGCCGCGCTCGGCATCGCGGCCGACGCGCGAACGCTCCGGGCCGGTCCGGTCGCGGCGGGGGCCGCCCGGAACACCCCGGCCGCCCCGGCCGGTCCTGTCGACCCTGTCATCGCGACGATCCCCCGGCCCGGCCCGGCCCCGGCGGGGGACGTCCGCGACGGAGGGCGGCGCGGTCACCCGGTGCGCCTGTTCCCGCTGCTGGTCGTCGGCGCCCTGGGCGCGCTGGCCTTCGCCACGGAGAACGCCCACCAGAGCTGGGGCGCGGTCTACCTGTCGGACGTGGCCGGAGCCGGTCCCGCGCTCGCCTCGGCGGGCCCCGCGGTCTTCGCCGCCGTCGTCGCGCTCACCCGGTTCTCCGCCGGGGCGATCGGCTCCCGGCACGCCGCGACCGTGCTCGTCTGTGGTGCCGCGACGGCCGCCACCGGGACCGCGCTGGTGTCCGTCGCGACGTCCGTCTGGGTGGTCCTGTCGGGGCTGGCCCTGGCCGCAGCCGGTACGGCGGTGCTCTACCCCACGATGATGAGCGTCGTCGCGGCGCACGTGGGCGAGGCGGCGCGGGGGAGGGCGACGTCGGTGGTGACGACCGTCGGCTACCTGGGTTTCCTCGCCGGGCCCGTCTACGTCGGGCGCTGGGCCGAGGCGACCGGCCTGCCGGGGGCGATGGCGGCCGTGGCCGTCCTGGCCGCCGTGCTCGCGGTCCTGGCCTGGCCCCTGCTGCGGTCGGCCGTCGGCACCGGTTCCCGCTGGGACACGCCCCCGGGTGATCCCCGAATGTGACGTGAAGGACGTCATGGCATAAGCTGACCGGCTGGTGCGTCCGGAACGGACGCATGCCATGACCGCTCGGCGGCCGCGACAGCGGTATCACCCCGGTCGAAGCCCGCCCTCCCGGCGGGCCCCGAACCGGGCGGAGCCTCCGTCTGGATGATGGACGGAGATTCCTTGAGGTCGTATTTCGCCGTGCTCGGCACGCCCGGAGCCTGGCGCTTCCTCGTTCCCGCGTTCGTCGCGCGGCTGCCGAACGCGATGCTCCAGCTTGGCGTCCTGCTGCTCGTGCACTGGTCCACCGGCTCCTACGGCGCGGCCGGTGTCGCCGCCGCGGCAGCGGCCGTGGCGCCCGCGCTGGTCGGCCCGCGTACCGGACGGCTCGCCGACCGCTACGGCCAGGCCAGGGTGCTCCTCCCGCAGATCGCCGTGCACGCCGCCGCGCTGGGCGCCCTGCTGGCGCTCGCCTCGGCGCACGCCCCGGCGGTCTGGCTGGTGGTCGCCTCGGCGCTGGCCGGGGCCTCGATGCCGCAGATCGGCGCGATGGTCCGCGCCCGCTGGGCGCACGTGCTCGGCGGGTCGGGCAGGCTCGGTACGGCCTTCGCCCTGGAGTCCATCACCGACGAGCTGACCTTCACCCTCGCCCCGGTGCTGCTGGTGGCCGTCTCGACCGGGTTCTCACCGGTGTGGGCGCTGCTGGTGGCGCTGGTCATGGTCGTGGCCGGGACGCTCGCGTTCGCCGGGGTACGGGGCGGCGCCCCCGAGCCGATGCCGGTCAGGGTCCGCTCCCGGCACGGTGTGCTGCGGATGCGCGGCGTGGCCGTGCTCGCCGGGGCGTTCGCCGCCCTCGGCACCGTCTTCGGCAGCCTCCAGGTCGGCATCACCTCCTCCACCGCGGCCCTCGGCCAGGCCGCGGCGGCGGGACCGGTCTACGCGAGCTTCTCCGGCGCGAGCCTGGCCGGGGGCCTCCTGTACGGCGCCGTCCGCTGGAGGACCGGAGCCCCGGTCAGGCTGGCCGTCACCCTGGCGCTGCTCTCCGCCGCCACCGTCGCCCTGACCCTGGCCGGGACTCTCCCGCTGCTGTACGGCGGGGCCGCGGTGGCGGGGTTCGTCATCGCCCCCGCCGTCATCACCGGCTACACACTCGTCGAGGGCCTCATCCCGGCCGAGGTCAGGACCGAGGCCTTCACCTGGCTCAACGGCGCCGTCGGCCTGGGCGTCGCCGCGGGCGCGTCCGTCGCGGGCCGGCTCGTGGACGGCTTCGGCCCCTCGGTCGCCTTCCTCGTGCCCCCGGTCACGACCGGTGCGGCCGCCCTGCTTGTGCTGGTGTTCCTGCGCCGCCTTCTCCCGCAGGCGGAGCGCGGCCCGGTCCGCGAGCTGGTCACCGCCGCCTGAGACCGGGCGGCGCGGACGCGGTCAGGCGTTGGCGGCCTGGCGGGCGCGGCGGGCCTCGCGACGCTCGACGTAGCGGGAGGCGGTGACCTCCAGGCGCTCCAGGAACTCGGCGAGCTCCTCGCGGGCCTTCTCGCCCTCGGGGCCCAGATCCTTGAGGTCGAACACGTCCCACTGGCGCAGGACCGGCTGGAGCACGTCGTCCAGGTGCAGGCGCAGGTCGTAGATGCCGGCGTTGGCGATGATCATGGCCTTGCGGGTGAAGCCCTCGATGCCGGTGCCGGGCATCTGGAACGTGGTGACGACGTCGGTCACGGCGCGCATGGTCTGGTCGGGGGCGAGCGTGAAGGCCGAGGCGAGCAGGTTGCGGTAGAAGAGCATGTGCAGGTTCTCGTCGGCGGCGATCCGGGCGAGCAGCCGCTCGCAGTCCGGGTCCTGGGAGGCCATGCCGGTATTGCGGTGCGAGATGCGGGTGGCGAGCTCCTGGAAGGAGACGTAGGCCACCGAGGCGAGCACGCCCTCGTAGGAGTTGGTGAAGCCCTCGCCCATGTGCACCATCCGGGCCCGCTCCAGCGCGACCGGGTCGACCGCGCGGGTGACCGTCAGGTAGTCGCGGATGGCGGTGGCGTGACGGCCCTCCTCGGCGGTCCAGCGGTGCACCCAGGTGCCCCACGCGGCGTCGCGGCCCAGCGTGGTGGCGATCTCGTGGTGGTAGCTGGGGAGGTTGTCCTCGGTCAGCAGGTTCACGATCAGGGAGATGCGCGCGTCCTCGGGGATCCGGCTGTCGCTCTCGGCCCAGGCCTCGCCGCCGAAGATCCCGTCGTAGTCACGCCCCTGCGACCAGGGCACGTACTCGTGCGGGAACCACTCCTTGGCCATCCTGTGGTGGCGATCCAGCTCCCCCGCGACGACGGGCTCAAGTTCGAGCAGCAGCTCGGTCTCACTGAACGTGCGCATCAGGCCTTCTCCCTCAGAGACTACGCGACCGTAACCTACGTTAGCGTAGGTAGACCTGGCACGGGTACGTGCTCCATGTCTCATTCGCCGAGGTCCGGAGTGCGGGGATCCGCCCCCGGTGGGCGGGAGGGCGGGCCGCCGTACGCGGGCCCGCCGTGCGCGCGACCGTGACGGACCGGGTCGCTCAGCGCGCGACCTCCTGGTATATCGCCTCGAACCTGGCCAGGGACGCCTGGTCGTCGTGGGTCAGCGCGATGGCCCGGCTCGCCGCGCCCATCGCGGTGCGCGCCTGCGGAGAGGCGAGCAGGCCGCCCAGGTGCCAGGCCAGCTCCCGTACGTCACCCGGCTGGAAGAGCCGGCCGTTCTGACCGGGCCGTACCAGGTGGGGCAGGGCCATCGCGTCCGCGGCGACGACCGGCAGTCCGCTGGCCATGGCCTCCAGGGTGGCGATGCTCTGCAGCTCGGCGACGCCCGGCATGGCGAAGACGTCGGCGGCGGCGTACAGCTGCGGGAGGGCCTCGTCGGGCACGAAGCCCGGGAAGGCGACCCGGTCGCCGACCCCGATCCGGTCGGCCAGGGCGGCGAGCGCGTCCCGCCGCCCGCCGGTGCCGGCCAGCACGACCTGCGCGTCGGCGGTGTTGAGGACGATCGGCAGGGCGCGGATGAGCTCGTCCAGCCGCTTCTCCTCGTCCAGCCTGCCGACGAACAGGATCGTGTCCCGCTCGGGCAGCCCGAAGGCCCGCCGGGACCACGTTCTCGGCTCGGCGCGCGGCCGGAACCGCGTCAGGTCGATGCCGCAGGAGACGGCCTCCACCGGGGTGCCGAAGCCCTTGCCGGCGAGCAGGCCCGCGGCGATGCGGGTGGGCGTGGTGACGCGGTCGGCGCGGGAGAAGACGCGGTTGAAGTCCTTCCAGGCCAGCGCGCCCGCCCGCTCGCGAAGGGGCTCGGGGACGCGCGCGAACTGGAAGAGGTTGTCCGGCATGAAGTGGTTGGTCGCCACCACGGGGACGCCGCCGCGCCGGGAGGCGGAGATCGCGGCGCGGCCGACGACGAAGTGTCCCTGCACGTGGACGACGTCGGGCGCGATCTCGTCGATCAGCCGGTCCAGCCGGGCCGGCACCGAGATCCGCATGGTCGGGTGGACGAGCACCGGCGCCGAGCGCAGCCGGTGCACGGTCACCCCCTCCACCTGCTCGGTCCTGGACGGGCCGTCGTCCGAGGCGCACACCACGTGCACCTCGTTGCCGCGCCCGGCCAGGCCGGTGGCCAGCCGATGGGTGAAGTAGGCGGCGCCGTTCACGTCCGGCGGGTAGGTGTCCGTCCCGATCAGGACCCGGCGGGGCCGGGTGGCGACGAGGGACGGTGCCGGCGCGGGGGCGGCGACTGACAGGGCCATCGGTGCTCCGTTCATGGGGCCGTCGCCTCGTGCGACGGGGACATCGGGGTGGTGCGGGCCAGCGCGGCGGTCCCGGCCGCGGTGAGCGCCGCGGCGACCAGCGCGGTGAGCGTGCTCACCGGGCCGGTCGGCAGCGGTTCGCCGAGCAGCAGGGCGCCGAAGGCGACGGCGGTGAGGGGGTCGGCCACCTGCAGCGCGGCGAAGGCGACGCCGAAGTGGCCGACGGCGTAGGCGCGCTGGAGCAGGGCCAGCGCGAGCAGGGCGGGCATCGGGACGGCGAGCAGGAACCACGGCTCCCACTCACCGTCGACCAGGACGCGGGTGAGCGTGGCGGTCGCCCCGTAGAGCACCCCCGCCCCGGTCGCGAGCAGGCAGGCCCGTACCGCGCGCGAGGCGTGCCGGGCCGTGACGTACAGCGCCAGGGCGGCGGCCGAGGCCCATGCGAGCAGGACCACCGCCTCGGCCGTGGACAGGTGGGGCTCGCCGGTGTGGGTGGGCACGACCAGCACCAGGCCGACCAGGCCGGTGGCGATCACGGCCGCGGCGGCCAGCTCGCGCGCCCCCGGCCTGCGCCGCTGCAGGGCGGCGGCGCAGGGCAGGGCGAACAGCAGGCTGGCCACGCCCATCGGCTGGACCAGGGTGAGCGGCCCGTACTTCAGCGCCACGACGTGCAGGGCGGTGCCGGCCGCGATGGACAGGCCGCCCAGCAGCCAGCGGGGCCGCCTGACCAGCCGTCCGAGCACGGCCGGCGAGGTGCGCGCGGCCTCGAACTGCTGCAGGGCGGCACCCAGGGCGAAGAACAGGGACCCGAGCAACGCCAGCCCTGCCGCCAGCACGGTCATGCGCACTCCTCACGGACAGATGAAGACATGGCGAAATGGCCGGATCGCCTCGCGGAGGCGTCCGGTGGGGGTCGTGCGGTGAACAGTGGAAGCGTGCCCCGGCCGCACTCGCCGGAGCCATAGGGGTTCACCCTGACTTCCGTGGGGATTCCCCGAGTTTCGCGTCGGGGCTGTTGACCCGCTGGCTTTTCTTATCGTAGTTTCGCGGGCATGAATCTCGTGGGCGCCTGGCGCCTGGTCGAGTGGCGGATCGGCGGTCCGGGGAGCAAGGTCTCGTATCCCTTCGGCAGGGACGCGGTGGGCCTGCTCTGCTACACCCCCGACGGGTACATGAGCATGACCGTGGCGCGGGGCGAAGGCGCCCCGTCGCCGGTGGAGAGCGGCGAGGGCGGGCAGAGCCCGAGCGCGGCGTCCCGGGGGGAGCCGGAGCGGGCGCCCACCCCGTTCCTCGCCTACGCGGGCCGGTACGAGGTCCGCGCGGGCCAGATCGCCCACGACATCGAGGTGGCGATCGACCCGGCCCTGGCCGGTGTGGTGCAGGTCCGCGAGCTGAACGCCGACGACGACCGGCTGGTCCTGGCCGCGGCCGAGGGAGGCTCCTGGCACACCGTGATCTGGAGGAGGTCATGACGTCCGGACGCCGGGCGGTCAGTCGCGGGAGCCGGCCAGGGCCCTGGCCGGCTCCGCCACGGCGCCGCGGCGCCGCAGGTGGCGGACGACCTCCACGATGACGGTGACCGTCACGGCGATGCCGAGGCCGAGCAGGAGCCCCTTGATCGGGTCGTTCTCGAAGGCCGCGCCGCCCACATAGCCGATCAGCCCCGAGTAGACCGCCCAGGACACCGCCGCCACCGCGTCGAACAGGGCGAACGAGCGCCGGGGGTAGGCGACCGCGCCCATGGTCAGGGTGCAGGCGGTCCGGCCGCCGGGAATGTAGCGGGCCACCACCAGGACCAGCCCGCCCCGCTCGGCGAGCGCCTTCTCCGCCCACGCGAACGCCTTCCGGCTGCGCCTGCCGTCGCGCAACCGGCCGTTGGCGGTACGCCCGATGAGGTAGGAGACGTGGTCGCCCACGAAGGCGCCCAGCGCGGCGACCACGATCACCAGCGGCAGGTCGGGCGCGCCGGTGGCGGCGGCGAACACCCCGGCCGTGATGACGGCCGTCTCCGCCGGGACCACGGGGAAGAACCCGTCCAGGAGCGCCACGGCGAACAACGCCAGATAGATCCAGGGGGACGTCATCACGTCGTGCAGGAGGTCGAGGATGGTCTGCGTCATGCGGGTCTCCGGTCTCGGGGATGCGGGGGCGTGGTCGCGGAGAGAGGTCTCTCGCGCACCACGCTGGCGTCCCGTCGAGCCGGGGACATCGGGGACGGACCCCGAAGTTCCCGATCACATCCCTGAGATCACCAGGAGATCGGAGCCCGGCCCCGGAGAACCGGAGGCCGCACGGCTCAGTTGAGCTGCCAGATGGCGAAGTTCAGCGCGGCCGCGTACGTCACCCAGGCCAGGTAGGGCACCAGGAGCCAGGCGGCCGGGCGGCTGATCCGCCGGAACAGCACGATGGTGAGCACGATCGCGAGCCAGAGGACGACGATCTCCGCGAACGCCAGGCCGTACCGCCCGGCGCCGAAGAAGAGCGGTGTCCAGGCCGCGTTGAGGACCAGCTGGACCGCGTACACGCCGAGCGCCGGTGTCAGGTCGGCCGCCGACCAGGCGAGCCAGCCGGACAGGGCGATCATGACGTACAGGACCGTCCAGGCAGGGCCGAACAGCCACTGCGGCGGTGCCCAGTCCGGCCGTTCCAGCGACAGGTACTCGCCACCGGCGTTCACGGCCGCCAGCGATCCCACGACCGCAACCAGCGCGAGGACCACGATGAAGACCGGGAGCCCGGCCCAGCGTTTCGGGTGTTGCCCTGCGATGACCATACGGACCTCCTGCCCCGTCGTTCGCGCCTCTACCGTCCGGCGGTTTCCCGCGGAGGGCAGGCGTCAGGGAAGGCCGTCAGGCCGACGGGGCGGGGACCGGGTCGTGGTGCAGGCGGCCGAGCACCCGGCGGAAGGCGAGGACCGAGAACAGCACCGCCAGGCCGCTGATCACGGCCACCGCCGCGGTGCGGACCAGCAGGTAGGTGCCGATCGACTGGTGCAGCAGGAGCCAGATGCTCACCGCGGAGTTCGTCAGCAGCACGAAGGCCCACAGCAGGGTGATGCGGGCGAAGAACCGGCGGACCCGCTCGTGCTTCAGCACGGCCGCGGGCAGGTGGATGTAGTCCAGGGTCAGCTTCTGCACCAGCGGCCGGTTGAGCCGTACCGAGGCGAGGAAGACCATGCTGATGCAGATGGTGCCCAGCTCCGGCTGGAGGAAGTAGATGACCGCGCTCCCGGTCCAGAACCCGAGCAGGGCGCGGACGGTGATCGCGATGACGGCGAGGACCATCGTCCCCGGCACCGGGACGCGGCGGACCAGCCGCCAGCCCACCCCGGCGTACACCCAGGTGACCGCCGCGATGAGCGCGCCCTTCAGGCCGAGCACGGCGAGCGCCGCGTAGAAGACGGCGAGGGGGGCGATGACGCCCTCCAGGATCTTCGGTGCCGCCTGTCTGGCCAGCGCGGCGAGACGGGGGAGGACGATGGGCTGGTGGCTCATGGCGCTCCACGGGACGGTGCGGCGGCGGGCACTGGGCGTTCACGCCGGTCGCGGCACGTCACGAGCGGATCGGACTCGTCACGCGGACACCCGGACAGGCGTGTGCAGAGGCTGTTTCCGTTGTTCATCGGCGCCTCACCGTACCTGACGCCGTGCCATGTCCTCCTGAAAACCGGCTGATACCACCCCAAGGAATCTATGAAGCGTACAGATCATTACGATTCATGAAGAGGATCGCTATGTCGATAACGGTTGGGAAACGAAAGCTTTCCTCGTGGGGTCGGGTCCGCGACGATTGAGACATGCCAGTGCTGCGCACGCGCGCGTCCGGCCATTCCACCGAGGGCGTCGCGAACGTGGCCGCCCAGCTCATCTGCTGGCCCGACCTCGCGCTGAAACGCACCCGCCGGGGACTGGGGTTCCGCACCCACGGGCGGGAGATCGTCAGGATGCCGGGGGACAACACCGCCGAGCTGCTCCTGACCACCGCGGTGATCGACCGGTGGGCCCGGGTGCTCACCGACTGCCACCGCATCACCCCCGGTACCGACGCCGGGTGGGTGTCGATGGACATCGAGGGCCGGGCCGACGCCGAGCTGTTCCTCTCGCTGGTCAGCGTCGCGATCAAGGTCAGCGAGGGCGGGCCGGTCAGCCGAGGCTCGCGGTGGCCAGCCTCGCGCCGAAACCGATGAACAGCGCGCCCGCGCCCGTCCGCAGCCCGGCCGACAGCCGCCGGCGGGCCCGCAGGCGCGCCGCCAGGAACGCCCCTCCGAAGATCAGTACCGACAGGTACAGGGCGCTGAACGCCTGGCAGATCGCGCCCAGGATCAGGAAGGACAGCGCCGGGGTGGCGTAGCCGGGGTCCACGAACTGGATGAAGAACGAGATGAAGAACAGGATCGCCTTGGGGTTCATCAGGCTGATCACCAGGGCCCTGCGGAAGGGGTTCCGGACGGGGGCCGTTCCCGCCGCCCCGGCGGCCTCGGACGAGCCCGCGGAGCCCGCGGAGCCCGCGGAGCCGGGAGCCGCGGGGGAGCGCCACGAGCGCCAGGCCGACCGGAGCATCTGGAACCCGATCCAGACCAGGTAGGCCGCCCCGGCGTACTTGACGACGGCGAACAGGATCGGCGTCGACGTCAGCAGCGAGGCCGCCCCGGCCGCCGCGAGCACCATCAGGACCGCGTCGCCGAGGAAGACCCCCATGGCCCCCCGGTACCCCTGCCGCACCCCGTGCTGGGCGGCGAGGCCGAGCACGTACAGCGAGTTCGGGCCGGGCAGCATGACGATGAAGAAGGCGCCGACCACGTAGGTCCAGATGTCGACGATGCCGAAGAACATGGTGCCGCTCCATGGGCGTTGCGCGGGGACGCTGCAGGCGAGGGCACTGCAGGAGGGACACCACCGTACCGGTACGAAGGTCCTTACCGCCGCCCATAATTCGCGTATCCGACTTTTGGGCCTTGTGGCGAATCCGTGTCAAGGCTACGATCACGGCAACTCTTAGGAAACTTTCCTAAAAGAAGTGAAGAACGGGAGAGCCGATGGCCCGTCCGCCCCCTCCGGCCCCGCTGCGAGCTGCGAAAACCCGGTGACGGCAGCCGTCACCACCGAAGGTCCGACCGTCCGGACGCCTCACCCCCCAGGTTTCCCGTCCATGGGAGCGATCATGCGGCGCACCTTTTCCTTACTCGTCCTGACATCGGCTGCAAGCCCTTTCCGCGGGCGGGCCGCGACGGGCCCCGCGGCCCCGGCCGCCTCGCGGGCCACCGTACCCGCCCCTCGGGCAACCGCTCCGGCCGCCGTGACAGTTCCCCGGGCAACCGCTCCGGCCGCCGTGACAGCCCCGGCCGCCGTGAGCCCCGTCCCGCGAGCGGGCACGCCACCCCGGACGACACCGGTGACGCCGGCCCGGTGAGCCCGGCCTCCCCGTCACCCCCCGACGCCCTCCGCCGCTCTTCCTGATCCCTCGCCGATCCACGGCACGATCCCCGTACGGGACCGTGCCCACCTCGCCGTACGGCTCGCGTCCACGTCCGCCCTCGCGCACCCCCCGCGTGGCGCGGCCGTACGGTCACCCCCACCGAACACATGAGGTCCACCGTGAAACCACGCGTCATCGCTCGTTCCCTCGTCGCCCTGGCGGCCCTCGTCCTGGCGATGGTGGTCGCGCCACCCGCCCAGGCCGCCTCGGCCACCGCCGTCTTCGTCAAGACCTCCGAGTGGGGTTCGGCGTTCGAGGGCAAGTACACGATCACCAACGGCACCGCCACCACGATCAACGGCTGGTCGGTCGCCTTCGACCTCCCGGCGGGGGGAAGCGTCAGCTCCTCCTGGGACGCGACGTCGAGCCGCAGCGGCCAGCGCTTCACCTTCACCAACCTCGGCTGGAACGGCACCCTGGCCCCCGGCGCGAGCGTGAGCTTCGGCTTCATCGCGAGCCCCGGAGGCGCCACCCCGGCAGGCTGCACCCTCAACGGCGCGCCCTGCGGCGGCGGCAGCGGCCCCGCCGTCCCGGGCAAGCCGGGTGCGGTGTCGGCGACGGCGTCGGCGAGCAGTGTGGCGTTGTCGTGGGGTGCGTCGTCGGGTTCGGTGACGGGGTACCGGGTGTACGAGGGTTCGTCGGTCCGGGCGGCGGTGTCGGGGACGAGCGCGACGGTGTCGGGGCTGGGCTCGTGCGAGGCGCACACCTACGCGGTCGCGGCCTACAACTCCGCGGGTGAGGGTCCCAAGAGCGACCCGGTCACGGTCACCACGACCGGCTGCACCGGCGGTGCCCCCGGCAAGCCGGGTGCGGTGTCGGCGACGGCGTCGGCGAGCAGTGTGGCGTTGTCGTGGGGTGCGTCGTCGGGTTCGGTGACGGGGTACCGGGTGTACG
>NZ_JBVJIA010000049.1:37484-38647 GCF_055586505.1 Streptosporangium sp. NPDC050148
GCTGGGCTCGTGCGAGGCGCACACCTACGCGGTCGCGGCCTACAACTCCGCGGGTGAGGGTCCCAAGAGCGACCCGGTCACGGTCACCACGACCGGTTGCACCGGTGGTGGCCCGCTGCCCAAGCACTTCCTGACCGGCTACTGGCACAACTTCGACAACCCGGCCGTCGAGCTGCGCCTCTCGGCCGTGCCCGACGAGTACGACCTGATCGCCGTCTCCTTCGGCGAGGCCACCGCCACGCCGGGCGAGGTCGTCTTCGGCGTGGACCCGGGCCTGTCGGCCTCGCTGGGCGGCTACACCGACGCCCAGTTCAGGGCCGACGTGCAGGCCCTGCACGCGCGCGGCAAGAAGGTCATCCTCTCGGTCGGCGGCGAGGCCGGCCGCGTCCAGGTGGCGAGCGCCGCCGCCGCGACCCTCTTCGCCGACACCGTGTACGCCCTGATGCAGAAGTACGACTTCGACGGCGTCGACATCGACCTGGAGAACGGGCTCAACGCCACCTACATGGGCCAGGCCTTGCGGCAGCTGCGCGCCAAGGCCGGTGCCGACCTGATCATCACCATGGCGCCGCAGACCATCGACATGCAGTCCACCGGCGCCGAGTACTTCAAGCTGGCCCTGAGCATCAAGGACATCCTCACCGTCGTCCACACCCAGTTCTACAACTCCGGTTCCATGCTGGGCTGCGACCAGATGGCCGCCTACTCGCAGGGCACGGTCAACTTCATGACCGCGCTGGCCTGCATCCAGCTGGAGAACGGCCTGCGCCCCGACCAGGTGGCGCTCGGCCTGCCCGCCGGGCCCGGCGCGGCGGGCGGCGGGATCGTCTCCCCGACGCTGGTGAACCAGGCCCTCACCTGCCTGGCCACCCGTACCGGCTGTGGCAGCTTCGTGCCGCCGCGCGCCTACCCCGGGATCCGCGGCGCGATGACCTGGTCCATCAACTGGGACGCCAGCAACGGCTGGAACTTCTCGCGGACCGTCAAGCCGCACCTCGCGACCCTGCCCTGATCCTCCACCGGGCCGGGGGGGGGCCCCCCGCCCCCGCCCCGGCCCCCCCCGCCCCCCCCCCCCCCCCACCCAAGGGAGAAGGCGGGGGGAGAAGGGTAAAGTGGTGTTTGGGTTTTTCATGCGTTGGGGGTTCCTAGGTCGGTTACAGAGG
>NZ_JBVJIA010000049.1:38657-47660 GCF_055586505.1 Streptosporangium sp. NPDC050148
CCACACTCCGGCCCCCTCCCCACCGCCACCACCCCCCCCCCCCCCACCCCCCCCCCCCCCCCCCCCCCCCCCCCCCCCCCCCCCCCCCCCCCCCCCCCCCCACCCCGGCACCCCCCACCTCCCCGAACGAGGAAGAGCCATGAGACTACGTCGAACGCTGGTCGCGGTCCTCGCCGCGATCGGCATGTCCGCAGGCCTGTCAACGGTCGCGCCCCCGGCCTTCGCCGCGTCCCCCACCGCCGTCTTCACCAAGGTCTCCAACTGGGGCAGCGGCTTCGAGGGCAAGTACACGATCACCAACGGCGGCACCACCACCATCAACGGCTGGTCGGTCGCCTTCGACCTGCCCGCGGGCGCCACCGTCGGCTCCTCCTGGGACGCGACGCTGAGCCGCAACGGCCAGCGCTTCACCTTCACCAACGTCGGCTGGAACGGCACCCTCGCCCCCGGCGCCACCGCCAGCTTCGGATTCAACGGCACCCCCGGCAGCGCCACCCCTTCCAACTGCACGCTCAACGGCGCGTCCTGCGGCGGCGGCAGCGGCCCCGGCACCCCGGGCACGCCCGGCACCCCGTCGGTGACCGGCACCACCAACTCCTCGATCTCCCTGTCCTGGGGCGCCTCCAGCGGCACCGTCACCGGCTACCGCGTCTACGAGGGCGGCACCCAGCGCGCACAGGTCAGCGGGACGAGCGCCACCATCGGCTCGCTGGGCACCTGCACCGCGCACACCTACACCGTCAAGGCGTACAACGCCCAGGGCGAGTCGGCCGCCAGCGCCCCGGTGAGCGCCACCACCACCGGCTGCACCGACCCCGGCCCGGTCGGCAAGATGCCCGGGGCGCCCTACCTGTACATGGGCTGGGGCAACCCGCCCAGTCCTGCCGCGGTGATGAGCGCGACCGGGGTGAAGTCGTTCACGATGGCGTTCATCCTCTCCAGCGGTGGCTGTACCCCGGCCTGGGACGGTAACCGGCCGCTGACCGGCGGCGCCGACGCGCAGGCGATCAGTCAGATCAAGGCCGCGGGCGGCAGCGTGCAGATCTCCTTCGGCGGCTGGTCGGGCAACAAGCTCGGCCCCAACTGCGCCACCCCGGCCGCGTTCGCCGGAGCGGTGCAGCAGGTCATCAACGCCGTCGGCCCCGCGGTGGTGGACTTCGACATCGAAAACAGCGACGAGTTCGAGAACTACACCGTCCAGGACCGCATCCTGAACGGCCTGAAGATCGTCAAGCAGAACAACCCCGGCGTCAAGATCGCCGTCACCTTCGGCACCACCACCACCGGCCCCAACGCCCACGGCATCCGCCTGATCAACCAGGCCAAGGCGCTGGCGGTGCCGATCGACAACTACACGATCATGCCGTTCGACTTCGGCAGCTCCAACATCTACACCGACACCGTCAACGCCTCCGAGGGGTTGAAGAACGCGCTCAAGGCCGCCCACGGCTGGAGCGACGCGCAGGCGTATGCCCGGATGGGCATCTCCGGCATGAACGGCCTGTCCGACCAGCAGGAACTGACCACGGTGGCGGCCTGGACCCAGATCCGCGACTGGGCCCGCTCCAAGGGCCTGACCCGCTTCGCCTACTGGTCGGTCAACCGCGACCGTCCCTGCCCCGGCGGCGGGGTGACCTCCAACTGCAGCGGCATCGCCCAGGCCGACTGGGACTTCACCCGCGTCACCGCCGGCTTCTAGACCCGTCCGGCGACCGGTCCCGGCCGGTCGCCGAGCGGTCCCCGCCGGATCGTCACCCGTCCCCACCGGCCCTCACCGGCCCCGAACGGCTCACGGCCCGCGTCTCGGCGACGCGGGCCGTCTCCCCCCACCCTCCAAAGATCTCAGCGGGGTACATCCGATGAACCTCAGGAAACTCGCGGCGGCCGTCGTGCTGGCGCTCGGCGGCGCCATGCTCGCCGCGACGCCCGCCCACGCCGCCAACATCGCGGTCAACCCCGGATTCGAGAACGGGCTGACCGGCTGGACCTGCACGCAGTCCTCGGGAGCCGAGGCGATCACCTCCCCGGTGCACGCCGGCACCCGGGCCCTGCAGGCCACGCCCGCCGGAAGCGACACCGCCCGCTGCGGCCAGACGGTCGCCGTCAAGCCGTCCTCGGCCTACACGCTGTCGGCCTGGGTCAGGGGAGGCTACGTCTTCCTCGGCGCGACCGGCACCGGCGGGACCGACCCCAGCACGTGGACGTCCTCCCCGTCCGCCTACACCCGGCTGTCCACCTCGTTCACCACCGGCCCCTCCACCACCTCGGTGACGATCCACGTCAACGGCTGGTACGGCCAGGGCGCCTACCAGGCGGACGACGTCGTCCTGGACGGCGCCCCCGGCCAGGGACAGCCCCCCGCCACGCCCACCGGGCTCACCGGCACCGGCAACGCCACCGTCGCCTCGCTGAGCTGGGCCGCCTCCCCGGGAGCGACCGGCTACACCGTCTACCGCAACGGCGCCAAGGTCGGCACCGCGACCGGGACCACCTTCTCCGAGACCCCCGGCACGGGCACCCACGCCTATCAGGTGAGCGCCACCAACGCGGCGGGCGAGTCGGCCAGGTCCGCCACGGTCTCCGTGACGGTCGGCACCGACCAGCCGCAACCTCCCCCCGTACCGTCGGGCCTGACCGCCACGGTGAACGGCGCCACGGTCTCGCTGCGCTGGAACGCCTCCACGGGGGCGACCGGCTACACCGTCTACCGCGACGGCACCAGGATCGGCACGCCCACCGCCACCTCCCACACCGACACCCCGGGCGCGGGCACCCACGTCTACCGGGTCGGCGCCGTCAACGCCGCCGGGGAGTCCGCCCGCTCCGGCGAGGTCTCCGCCACGGTCACCGGCACCCAGCCGGGCGGCCTGCCCAAGCGGGTGATGGTCGGCTACCTGCACGCCTCCTTCGCCAACGGCTCCGGCTACATCCGGATGGCCGACGTACCCAACGAATGGGACGTCATCAACCTGTCCTTCGGCGAGCCCACCTCGGTCACCTCCGGGGACATCCGCTTCACCCAGTGCCCGGTCGCCGAGTGCCCCAACGTCGAGTCCGAGGCCGAGTTCATCGCCGGGATCCGCGCCAAGCAGGCACTGGGCAAGAAGGTGCTGATCTCGATCGGCGGCCAGAACGGCCAGGTCCAGCTCGCCACCACGGCCGCGCGCGACGCGTTCGTCCGCTCGGTGAGCGCCATCATCGACAAGTACGGCCTGGACGGGCTGGACATCGACTTCGAGGGCCACTCCCTCTACCTCGACGCCGGTGACACGAACCTGTCCGCCCCCACCACCCCGGTCATCGTCAACCTGATCTCCGCCCTGCGGACGCTCAAGGCCAGGTACGGCTCCCGCTTCGTGCTGACCATGGCCCCGGAGACGTTCTTCGTCCAGCTCGGCCACCAGTTCTACGGCCCCGGCCCGAACGGCTCGGCCGACCGGCGGGCCGCCTCCTACCTCCCCGTCATCCACGCCCTGCGCGCGGACCTGACCCTGCTGCACGTGCAGGACTACAACTCCGGGCCGATCGTCGGGCTGGACGGCCAGTACCACACCATGGGCACGCACGACTTCCACGTGGCCATGACCGACATGCTGCTCGCGGGCTTCCCGATCGCGGGCAACCCGAACAACGTCTTCCCCGCGCTGCGCCAGGAGCAGGTCGCCATCGGCCTGCCCGCGGCCGCGTTCGCCGGGAACGGATTCACCACGGTGGCCGAGGTCCAGAAGGCCTTCGACTGCCTGGCGAAGGGGACGAACTGCGGGTCGTACCGGCCCAGAGGGGTCTATCCGAACCTCCGCGGCCTGATGTCCTGGTCGATCAACTGGGACAGGTACAACGCCTTCGAGTTCTCCCGCAGCCACCGGGCCTACCTCAACGCCCTGGGCTGACCGAACCCCTCGCCGCCGGAAGAGACGGACTTCCGGCGGCGAGGTCCCACCCTTCTCCGATCCGCGGTGAGGCCCCGGATCCGTGGCGGGGTCCCACCCTTCTCCGATCGGCGGCGAGGTCCCGCCCCCTCGGCCCGTGGCCTCCTCCCCGGCCGCGAGGTCACGGGCGCCGTCCCGCTGTGTGCACGGGCGGTCGCCGGCCGTGACGACCCCGATCCCGGACGTCGTGAAAGCTGGCAGAGTGGTCTCGTTTCAGGGACCGGGTCGCTAGCAGGCTCCGGGATCCGGCAGGCTATACGCCGTCATGGACTACGCAATTCTCACGGGGCTCGTCCTCGTCACAGGTGTCGTGCTCGCCCTGGTGGCACAGTGGAAGGGCTGGCGGCCCTCCCTTCTCGTCGTGCTGGCGGTCGGAATCGGCTTCAGGGTGCTCATCATGACCACCTCGGCGCTGGACAGCTGGCAGCCGGTCGACTTCATGGAGAGCTTCAAACCGGCCGGAGAGGCGATCCTGAACCGGCAGGATCCCGTCCTGGGCAGCGAGGGCGGCTGGCACTTCCTGCCGACCATCCCCTACGTCTACGGCCTGCTGCTCTGGCTGGGCATCCCGTGGGAGGTGGGCGGGCGGCTGGTCACCGTGGTCGCCGACATCGTGCTGATCCCGCTGGTCGGCAGGCTCGCCGGAGGCCCCGCCGCCTCGCTGCGGGCCTTCCAGTACGCCTGCAACCCGCTGGCCATCCTCGTCGCCTCCGTCCACGGGCAGGTCGAGCCGGTCGCCCTGGTCTTCGGGGTCGCCGCCTTCGTGGTCGCCCGCGGTCCCGGCGACCCGAACCGGCCGGGCATGACGACGGACGTGGTCGGGCTGGTCCGCAGAAGCGTCGCGTTCCGCGGCCTCGGCGGGGCCGTACGGCACGCCACCGGCCCCGCGGGCGTGGTCAGGCGGGCGCTCGCCCCGCGTCCCGACGACCGTCGGGTACTGCGCCGCGCCCTGCTCGGCGGACTGCTGATGGGACTGGCGCTCTGTGCCAAGAGCTGGCCGATCTGGTTGATCCCCGGCATGCTCCTGCTGCTGCCCACCGTCCGGGCCCGGCTGGCGGCGCTCGTGGCGACGGCCGTCGCGCCGATCTTCTTCCTGGTCACCCTGCCGATCTTCGCCGGCACCTCGCTGGACCAGATCCCCGAGGTCATCAAGGTGATCCAGGACATCCGCCCGATCGTGGGGGAGTGGGGCTACAGCGCCATCCTGGTCGGCGGCGACTGGACCCTGTCCCCGGCGATCGCCACCTTCGGCACCCGCCTGATCTACGTCACCCTGCTGCTCACGGCCCTGCTGTGGCGCCGCGCCGACCCGGTCGACCTCACCACCGCGCTGCTGCTGGCCTTCATGGTCGTCACCCCCAGGCTCGGAGCGCAGTACCTGCTGTGGTTCATGCCTTTCCTGGTCGCCCGCCCCACCCGCTTCGCCTGGCCCGCCATCATCGGCGTCTCGCTGTGGGCCGGGTACGGCTACCTCTACATGACCCAGTTCGACACCACCACCTGGTGGAACCTGCACTCCGTCTGGGCCCAGTGCTCCGTGGTGCTCCTGCCGATCCTGGCGCTCGCCATGCCGTGGGAGCGCCTCGTCTCCAGGCCGGCCGGGACGCCCGGCGGCCCGCCGCCCCGCACACCCGTCTCCACGCCCGCCTGACCCGCCTCTGCCACGCGGCCCGCGTCCCCTCCCCGGACGACGGGCCGCCCGGGGTGCCCGGGACTGCAGGGCGGTCGCGGTCTCCGGAGCGTCCGGGGAAGGGCTGGTAGATTCCGATGTCCGTGAACAACACCGTGGAAATCCTGCGTTACACCGCTTTCACCCATGATCCCGAGGGGGGCAACCCGGCCGGGATCGTCCTGGAGGCGGCCGCGCTCTCCGACGCCGAGATGCTCGCCGTCGCGGCCGAGGTGGGCTACTCCGAGACGGCGTTCGTGACCGCCAGGGACGACGAGCGGCGCGCCTTCCAGGTCCGGTACTTCGCCCCCACGGCGGAGGTGGCGTTCTGCGGGCACGCCACCATCGCCACCGCGGTGGCCCTGGCCGAACGGCTGGGAACCGGCAGGCTGCTCTTCGACACCGGTGCCGGCGAGATCGCCGTGGACACCGAGATCGTCGACGACGCGCTGCGGGCCACGCTCACCAGCGTTCCCACGCGCTCGGCACCCGTCGCGGAGGAGGCGCTGGAGGAGACCCTCGCCGCCCTGGGCTGGTCCCGGGACGAGCTCGACCCCGCCTTCCCGCCGCACGTCGCGTTCGGCGGCGTCCAGCACCTCGTGCTCGCCGCGGCCTCGCGCGAACGGCTGTCCGACCTCGACTACGACTACGAGCGGCTCAAGGCGGTGATGATCCGCGAGGACTGGACCACGGTCGACCTGTTCTGGAAGGAGAGCGACGAGCGTTTCCACGCCCGTAACCCCTTCCCGGTCGGCGGTGTGGTGGAGGACCCGGCCACCGGCGCCGCGGCCGCGGCCTTCGGCGGCTACCTGAGGGTCCTGGGCACGGGCTCCGCGGAGTTCACGGTCGTGCAGGGCGTGGACATGGGACGGCCCAGCACGCTGAAGGTCTCGATCGCCGACCCCGACGGCCGGAGCCGGGTGAGCGGCGGAGCGGTGGTCCTGGAGACCTCCTGACGCAGGCCCCCGGTTCACGGAGTCCGGCCGCGCCCGGCTGTTTCCCTGACCTGGGCCCGTCCCGCGCTCCCGGGTCCAGGGCGTCGCGTCAGGCGGCCGGCCGGTCTCCGGAGGGGGCGACCAGCCGGCCCAGGGGCACCCCCGCCAGCCGCCGTACCTCGTTGGCCATGTGCGACTGGTCGGCGTAACCGCTGGTGGCGGCGACCTCGGACGCGGGCATGCCGTTCCTGGCAAGCTTCAGCGCCCGCTGGAACCGCACCACCCGCTGCAGCACCTTGGGGCCGTACCCGAAGATCTGCGACGTCCGGCGCAGGAACTGCCGCTCGCCGAACCCCAGGTCCCAGGCCACCTCCGCGACGCTCCGTCCCGCCAGCAGTGACCGGGCGATCACCGGTGCGGCCGGGTCGGGGTCCGGCACCGAGCGCAGCCGCACGGCCAGGGTCCGCTGCATGGTCGCCGCGACCGCCCTCGGCGACCGGTCCCCGGCCCCGGCGATGAGCGCGTCCAGGGCGGACAGGCCGGTGAGCGGCCCCAGCTCCGACAGGGGCACCCGAAGGTCGCGCAGGTCGGTGAGCGGCACACCGAAGACCTCGCCCGCCGAGCCGCACCGGAAGCGGACCCCGACGTAACGCTCGTCCGGCGTCATCGTGACGGGCTTGGGGCCGGTGTCGGGCCCCGCGACGTGGACCCCCCGGGGACCCCAGACGAGGTCCACGCAGCCGTCGGGCACGACCAGCTTCGTGGTGGCGGAACTCGCCTCGCTGGTCCATGCGCAGGTCACCCGCCCGGTGACCCGGTCGTCGGGCGCCCACTCGCGGTACATGCCCTCAGCGTACGGGCGCGGGCCTTTTCTCCCGGCCCGGCCCCTCGTCCCCGTGCCCCTTCCCACTCTCGTCCCCGTGCCCCTTCCCACCGGAGGCCGGCCGGTCCCGGCCGGGTACCTCCCCCGATATCAGGGCGGCGGCCCAGTCGCCGTCGGGATCGCTGTCGACCAGCAGGGCGCGGACCAGCAGGCTGAGCGGGATGGCCAGCAGCGCGCCCAGCGGACCGAGCAGGAACGCCCACAGGATGAGGGAAAGCAGGGTCATGGTGGTGGACAGGCCGACGGCGTCCCCGAGGAACTTGGGCTGGATCAGCGACTGCACCACGAAGTTGATCACCATGTAGGCGATGATCACGAAGATCATGGTCTTGATCCCGCCCTCCAGCAGGGCGAGCAGCGCGGGAGGGACCAGTCCCAGCACGAAACCGACGTTGGGAATGTAGTTCGTGATCAGCGCCAGCACGCCCCAGAGGAGCGGGAGCGGCACGCCCAGGAACCACAGGGCTCCGACGTCCAGCGCCGCGCAGATCAGCCCGAACACCGTCGAGACCAGGAGGTAGCGGCGGGTCTTGCGGGCGAAGTTCCGAAGCGCCTCGATCAGCAGGGGTCTGCGCGCCGCTCCCGCCTTCAGGACCCCGGAGAAGGCCCGCGCGTCCAGGCACATGGCCAGGACCAGGACGACGATGAGGATCAGACCGGAGAACGCCCCCAGCAGGCCGCTGACGAACCCCTGGGCGAGCGCGAAGATCTTGCCGGGATCGAACGACTTGATCGCCTGGTTCATCTGCTCGGTGCCGATCCCCAGCCCGGCCGCGAACTGCTGCGCCTGAACGACGAGCTCGCCGAACTGCTTCTGGTACGTGGGCGCGAGCCCCGCGAGCTGCGCGACCGCCAGGATGAGGATCGCCATCATGCCGAGCAGTATCAGCAGGACCAGCACCAGCGGGGCCGCGACCAGCGTCCATCCCGGAGCCCCGCGCCCGCGAAGCCAGGTTCTGACCGGGGAGACCGCCAGGACCAGGACGAGTGCGAGCAGCACCGGCCCGACGATCGATCCGACCTCCCGGATTCCCGCCAGGGTGACCACCGCGCCTGCGGTGCAGAGAAGTACGACGAGTGCCCTGGGCAACACTCTTTGGTCCGTCATGGTCGATCTCTACCCAGCAGGCGGAAAACACGTCCACACGGGGGTTCGCACTTCGATTTGACGGCCCCCCGGGGCGTACATATAGTTCACAGGCCCGAGGGAGTCGGTGAAGATCACCAGAACCTCGGGACCATCCCTCTGATCATCTCCCTTCGTCGGGACGTTCGCGTCGCGCCGGAGTCCGGTTGGACATCGGCCGGATGCTGGAGTAAGTTAGAGGGGTTGCCCTGGAAGCAGGGCGGTCGACATCCTAGCGGTCTCGGCGGGTTCGGGTCGAGGGTCGGGAAAACCGACAGTTTGACACGAATCACGCGGATTCACTAGAATGGTAGTACGAAATGGAACGCCCCTGGTGGTCGGCCCGAACGGGTCCGGTTGACCGGATGTACGCGTCCGTTTCTTGAGAACTCAACAGTGTGTTAAAAGCCAGTGCATGAAGCACAACCCTGTCCTAACCACCCTCGCGGGTGGGGGACGGA